>JABFRG010000867.1 GCA_013141295.1 Polyangiaceae bacterium | reverse complement strand
GACAGACCGTCATGCTCTTCCGGACGGCCATTCTCTCGGGCCGTTTCGACGGCCTTCACCAGGAACTCCACGCAACCTATACGGCCTCGTTCGCCGCATGATCATGCCGCCGCTGGATATGCACCCTTATCGAGATGAAGCTTGCACGCGGCGATGAGCTCCTGGGAGACGCTCACGTTGGGGGACACCGCGACCACCGGCGCAACCGGCGGAGGAGGCGCCACCGGCGCCGACTGGACCGCCGTCACGGGCGGTACCGGCGGCGGGCCGCCGCAGCCCGAGGTCGTCGCGAGGACGCCTCCGAGAAAGGGTGTCATGCAAAAGGCCCACGCGAACTTGGTTTTCATTGGACCTCCACTCCAGAGCACGCTTCGTGCCGGGCATTCGATTGCGTGCGATGGCCCTCTATCACGTGGCGCGCGTGCGGAGTGGGACACCATTGGTGTCGAAGTGGGGCGCAACGGCGTGGTCGGTCTTCGTCTCCGGGGCTTGGGATCGCGGCACGTATCGTGCGTGTGTGCGGCCGCGCGACGGGCATCCGTCGCTCGAAAGGCGAATCATGGCTTCCAAAGAAATCGTGTACACCGAGACCGCACGGCGGCTGATCCTCGACGGGGTGAACGTGCTGGCGGATACGGTGCGCGTCACGTTGGGCCCCAAGGGGCGCAACGTGGTCATCGACAAGAGCTACGGCGCGCCCACCATCACCAAGGACGGCGTCACCGTTGCCAAGGAAATCCAGCTCGAGGACCGCTTCCAGAACATGGGCGCGCAGATGGTCCGCGAAGTCGCGAGCAAGACCAACGACGTAGCGGGCGACGGCACCACCACCGCGACGGTGCTGGCCCAGGCCATCTTCCGCGAGGGCGCCAAGCTGGTGGCCGCGGGCCACGATCCGATGACCATCAAGCGCGGCATCGACCTCGCGGTGCTCGACGTGGTGCAGTCGCTGAAGCGTATGGCCAAGCCGGCGAGCGGCGCGGTGGCCATCGCCCAGGTGGCCACCATCAGCGCCAACGGCGATCAGGAGATCGGCCAGAAGATCGCCGAGGCCATGGAAAAAGTGGGAAAGACCGGGGTCATCACCATCGAAGAAGGGAAGACCGCCGAGACCACCCTGGAGCTGGTGGAAGGGATGCAGTTCGATCGCGGCTACCTGTCGCCGTACTTCGTCACCGACCCGGAGCGGATGGAAGCGGTACTGGAAGACGCCTACGTGCTGGTGACCGAGAAGCGCATCTCGAGCATGAACGACCTCTTGCCGGTGCTGGAGATCGTGGCCAAGGCGAAGGTGCCATTGCTCATCATCGCCGAGGATCTCGACGGCGAAGCCCTGGCCACGGTGGTGGTCAACAAGCTCCGCGGCACGTTCGCGTGCGCAGCGGTGAAGGCGCCCGGATTCGGTGAGCGCCGCAAGGAAATGCTGCTCGATATTGCCATCTTGACCGGCGCCAAGGTCATCAGCGACGAGCTCGGACGCAAGCTCTCGGACGTGACCGTCGACGATCTTGGGCGCGCAAAACGCATTACCCTCGACAAGGACGCCACCACCATCGTGCAGGGAAGTGGCAGCAAAGAGGCCATCAAGGGCCGGGTCGACGCCATTCAAGCGCAGATCGACAATTCGAAGAACGAATACGATCAAGACAAGCTCAAGGAGCGCCTCTCCAAGCTGGCCGGTGGCGTTGCCATCATCCAGGTGGGCGCGCCCACCGAGACCGAGATGAAAGAGAAGAAGCAGCGGGTGGAGGACGCCCGCAGCGCCACCAAGGCCGCGGCCGAAGAGGGAATCGTGGCCGGTGGGGGCGTGGCGCTCATCCGCGCCCAGGTCGGCCTCGACGCGTTGAAGCTCGGCGACGACCTCACCGTCGGCGTGCGCATCGTGCGCCGGGCCATCGAGGAGCCCATGCGGCAGATCGCCCAGAACGCCGGCGTCGAAGGCGCGGTGGTCGTGGATCGCGTACGCAGCGGAAAGGACGACTTCGGCTACAACGCCGCCACCGATACCTACGGACCTCTCCTGGCCATGGGGGTCATCGACCCGGCGAAGGTGGTGCGCGTGGCGCTGGAGAACGCCGCGAGTGTGGCCGGCATGATGCTCACCACCGAGTGCATGGTGGCGACCCTCGACGAGCCTGCCGACGTCGATGGTTGAAGACGCCACCGGGCCGTGCTCGCGGGATGCGGGCGCGGCCCTGGCCTCCCTCGGCTAGATGACCGAGCGCGATTGTCGATCACGAGACCATCCGGCCCGAGGTCGACCGCGTGGCGCCGCAAGCCCGTCCCCGCCTCGGGCGATTCGCAAATCGCGTTTGCAAAGTGCCCGCCCGAGGCACCGCGTTGGGCGGCCCGCGCGATTCTCCGCAGTGCCCGTGGCGGCCGGCATCTTGCACGAGGGCAATCGAAGGGTGCTTCGGGGGACGAACACTCGACGACCAATCTGGGAGACGCAAGACCATGGGCAAGATCATCGGAATCGACCTCGGAACCACCAACAGCGTGGTTGCGGTGATGGCGGGACGCGAGCCCAAGGTGATCGTGAACGCCGAAGGCGCGCTCACCACGCCGAGCGTGGTCGCGTGGGACCAGACCGGCGCGGTCCTGGTGGGGCAGATCGCCAAACGCCAGGGCGTCACCAATCCCGAAAATACCATCTTCAGCGCCAAGCGCTTCATCGGACGGAAGTTCGACGAGGTCGCCGAGGAGATGAAGCGCGTCCCCTACAAGGTGGAGCGCGCGGCCAACGGCGACAGCGCCTTCTCGATTGGGTGTGGCTCTTCTCCGACGGGACAATGCATAGCAGGATCGATCACTTGACTCTCCGCAGTCGCGACTTGGGTGCGGGTAGCGGGTCAGGGATCTTGCCGTCTTCGTAGCGACCGGCGTGGTT
>JABFRG010000421.1 GCA_013141295.1 Polyangiaceae bacterium | reverse complement strand
AACAACCGAGCCCCCCGCGCCCTTCCGCTTCCGCACCATCGTCTCGTGGCCTACCAGGTCGCCATCGAGCTGCTCGCCCTCGTACGCGACGCGAAGTTGCGCGATGCGAAGTTGCGGGATCAGGCCATGCGAGCTGCGAAGAGCGTGTGCTTGAATGTCGCGGAAGCGTCGGGAAGGACCAGCCCGGCGGATAAGGCGCGGGTGTTCGGGATCGCGCGCGGGGAGGCGCTCGAGGTGGCGGCGGCGCTGGAGATTGCGCAGGTTGCCGGGGAGGTGGATGGCGAGGTTGCGGAGCGGGGCATTCGGGTGGCGGCGCGGCTGTATGCGGTGCTCACCGGGTTGGCTCGGTAGGGCCTTCGGCCCCTCTTGGGCCGGTCTTTGTGCAGAATGCACGCACTGGTGCGGGTAAGGGTCGTCTTTCGCGAACGGGTTGAGACGTGTGGATGCGCCAAGGTCGCAGATGGTTCGGGTTCGGGTTCGGGGCTTGGGCCAGAAGGTCAGAAGGCCAGAAGGCCAGAAGGCCAGAAGGCCAGAAGGCCAGAAGGCCAGAAGGCCAGAAGGCCAGAAGGCCAGAAGGGAGCGGACCTTCTCCTCCTCTCCCGCTTGCGCCCTGAAGGGAGAGGGGACCCCAGAAAAGCCTACTTGCGGCCCTTCTTCTTGCCTTCGACTTCTTCTTCGTCCTCGAGCGGCTCTGCCGTCTTCGCGCCAGCGGTCGCCCCCACGCGCACCTTGGCGCCGTCCTTGCCTTTGGCGGCTTCGCCTTCCGGCTCCGGGGTGTTGTCGAGCTCGAAGGCCCCACCGAGGAGCGCGGCGATGACCGGGAGCGATGCGATGGGAAGGTCGCCCGCCGGGCCCACGCCGGCCTGGATGGCCGAGAGGTCGAGGTTGATGTTCACCCATTTGCGCAGCACGAGCATGAGGCCCATCGAAAGCAGCGCGCCGAAGAAGGCCTTGAGCCCGGCTTCGATCTTTCCGTTCTGCGACCAGATGGGCTTGCCCGCCACGAGACCGGTGAGAATGCCGGTGAGCCCCGCGAACAGGTACGCGAACAGAGCCCCGCCGGCGCCCGCAAAGGTGATCCCGAGCGCCTGGGTGAGCACCGCGGCAACACCGGCGCCGACCACCAGGCCGATGAGGAGACCCACGAGAACGCGCTTGATCATGCTTACCCCTTGACCCTATCGCAATGGTCCGGTCGATCAAGCTCCTTCAACGACGGCCTGCCTCTTCGCGAATCCGCGCCGCGAGACGCGTTCGGCGCTCGTCGCCCGTGGTGCGCTCCAGTGCGAGCGCAATGGCGCGCGGGTCCGACACCAGCACCACCAGGCGCCGACCTCGGGTGACCGCGGTGTAAAGCAGGTTGCGCGAGAGCATGACGAAATGGGTGGTGAGGAACGGGATGACCACCGCCGGGTACTCGCTGCCCTGAGATTTGTGTATACTACACGCATACGATAGGACGATCTCGTCGTAGTTGGAGGGCTCGTAGGTCACCTCGCGGCCGTCTTCGAAACGTACGAACAGCTGATCTTGTTCCAGGTCGATCTTCGAGACCACGCCCACGTCGCCGTTCCACACGTTGCGGTCGTAGTCGTTGCGGAGCTGCATCACCTTGTCGCCCTCGCGGAACACCCGGTCGGCGCGCCGGACCTCGGGCGCGTCGTCGCGCAGCTTGGGGTTGAGGGCTTCCTGCAAGATCGCGTTGAGGGCGATGGATCCGGCGGGGCCCCGGTGCATCGGCGTGAGCACCTGGACGTCCTTTACCGGGTCGAGGCCGAAGCGCTTGGGAATGCGGTCGCGCAGCAGCTCCACGATGGTGGCCGCCGCCTTCTCCGGGTCCTTCCGCTCCACGATGAAGAAGTCTGCGCTCGGCCCGGCCTCGACGTCGACCTGCGGCGGCTCGCCAGCGTTGATGCGGTGGGCGTTCTCGACGATGAGGCTCTGCTTGCCCTGCCGGAAGATCTGCACCAGCCGCACCACCTGGACTTCGCCCGACTGGATGACGTCGCGGAGCACCGCGCCCGGCCCCACGCTCGCCAGCTGGTCCACGTCGCCCACCAGGAACACTCGCATCCCCTCGTGCACCGCATCGAGCAGCGCGTCGGCCATGGCGAGGTCCACCATCGAGACCTCGTCCACCACCAGCACGTCGCCCTCGAGCGGCTGCTTGCGATTGCGGCGAAAGGTCATCGAACGCGGCTCGAAGTCCAGGAGCCTATGCAAGGTCGCCGCCTCGGCGCCGGTGGCCTCGGTGAGGCGCTTGGCGGCCCGTCCGGTGGGCGCGGCCAGACGCGCGCTCTTTCCCGCCGACTTGAAGGCCGAGAGAATGGCGCGCACGATGGTGGTCTTGCCCACGCCGGGGCCGCCGGTGACCACGCAGAGCGGCGCCGTCATGCACAGCTCCACCGCGAGCCGCTGGGCCGGCGCCAGCGACACCTGCGCATGGTTCTCGAAGCGCAAGATGGCGTCTTCCGGCGAGGGCAGCGCCGGCAGCTTGCGGTGCGCCAGCTCGGCGATGCGCTTCGCCACCCGACGCTCGCTGCGATAGGTATCTGCATGATACACTATTTTCTCGCCGTCCACGTCCTCGGTCACCGCGTGCCCCGAGAGCGTCAGGCTCACGAGCGCCGGAGCCAGCTCCTTGGGATCGTGCTCGTCGAACCGCTCGAGGAGCCGCGAGGTGCGCTCGTAGAGCTCCGGCTCCAGCATGTACACGTGACCGGCGTCGCTCATGTCGCGGAGCGTTTGCACGAGCCCCGCGCGAAAGCGCGCCTCGGAGCCGGCGTCGATGCCCAGGCTCGACGCGATGCGATCGGCAGTGCGGAAGCCCACGCCCCACACGTCGATGGAGAGGCGGAACGGGTCTTCCTTCAGGAGCCGCACCGCGTCCT
>JABFRG010000717.1 GCA_013141295.1 Polyangiaceae bacterium | reverse complement strand
GGCCACGCCGGTACCCGAGGATCCGCGTGTCCGCGAGCAAGTCGCGCAGATTCGCCTGGACCTCGCCCGCGCGGCAGCCCTGGAGCGCGCCGGGAAGTATCGCGAAGGCCTCGAGCTCGCGCGGGCCGTCACGGTGCGCGCCGATGGCGCGGGCTTCGGACCCACCCGGGCCGAGGCGCGATTGCGGCAAGGCATTCTCGAGGACCTCGCCGGTGGCTCGAAGGTCGCGCGGCAGGTGCTGCTCGACGCGGTGTTCGAGGCGGAGGCGAGCCGTCAGGACGAGGTGGCGGCAGAAGCCTGGGTGGCGCTGGTGTTCGTGAACGGCAACCAGCTCGAGCTCCATACCGAGGCCGAGCAGAGCGAAGTGCGGGCCCGGGCGGCCATCGCACGGCTGGGAGGCTCACCGCGCCTCGAAGCTCGCTTGCGGTTCAACGTCGGCCGCTGGCTCGTCATGCGGGGGCGCTTCGCCGAGGGCGCCGCCAAGCTGCGCGAGAGCCTGGCGATCCGCGAGTCGACGCTGGGAAAGGACCACGCCGACGTGGCCGAGGCGCTGAGCGAGCTCTCCGCGGCGGTGCGCGAGCAGGGCGACACCGCCGAGGCCATCGCACTGGGCGAGCTCGCTCTCTCGGTGCGCGAGGCGGCGCTCGGCAGCAAGCACCCGGACGTCGCCATCACCCTCAGCACGCTGGGCGTAGCGCTCGCCCGGGCCGGCAAGCACGAGGCCGCGCTTGCGTATTTTCTCCGCGCGCTGACCATCGCCGAAGAATCGCTGGGCGCGAACCATCCGGAGGTGGCGCCGATCCTCGGCAACGTGGGCCTCGCCTACGCGCGCACGGGACGCGCCGCAGAGGGCATCGCGCCGCTGGAACGAGCCCTCGCCATCAACATCGCGACGTGGGGCCCGGAAGACTCCGAGGTAGCCAGCGTCGAGTCGAACCTGGGCTACGTGTATCGGCTCATGGGCCGCTGGGCCGACGCGCGCGCGCACATCGAGCGCAGCATCGCCATTCGCGAAAAGGCGCAGGGCAAGGAGCATCCGTTCGTGGGCCGCGGGCTCTCGAGCCTGGGCTGGGTGGCCTTGGGAGAAGGCAAGCCCAAGGAGGCGCGTGCCGACTTCGAACGCGCCCTCGGCATCCTTCAGAAAGCGAACGGACGCGAGCATCCGGACGTGGGTACGCAGCTGGTGGGCATCGGCGCGACCCTGGTCGCCACCAACGAGCCCGCCGCTGCGCTGCCGTTCCTGGAGCGCGCCATGGCCATTTATGCCTCCAAGCCACCGTCTGCGGAGAAGATCGCCGAGGCCAAGCTCACGCTGGCAAAAGCGCTGTGGGACTCGGGGAAGGACCGCGCGCGCGCCGTGACGCTGGGCGCCGAGTCCGCGCGCGAATACGCATCGTTCGGGGCCTTCACCGCGCGCGAGCGACAAGACGCCGACCGCTGGGTCGCGACGCACCCGGCGCCCTGAGCACGCTCACCGTCGCTCCGGAGGCGCGAGCCTCACCGTCGCTCCGGAGGCGCGAGCCTCACCGTCGCTCCGGAGGCGCGAGCCTCACTCCCCTTCGCCGAGGCAGCGGCGCACGGAGACGTCGAGGCGGCTCCGCACCAGGCCCACGATGTGCTCGAGATCCGTACGGTCCACCTGCAGGCGCTCCGCAAGCTCCCGCGTGACCCGCTCCTGCAGCACGTCGCGCGCGCCGTTGATCCAGCGCGCGGCGGTGGCGCGGTGCACGCCGTAGATGGCGCCGATGGCGTCGATGGACAGGTGATCGGCCAGCGCGTGCCGCAGCAACGTGCGCTCGCGCGGCGAGAGCGAAGCGGCGGCGTGGGCAAATGCCTCGCGGAGCTCCTTGGCGTAGCGGCGCTTGATGAGCTCGAGCTCGGGATCGTCGCCGAGCGCGGGCATGGCCTCGAGGAGCGCGTCGTCGGCCTGGCGATCGTCCGGACGACGGCTCGCCAGGTTGAGGAGCGCGCGGGTGATGGTCACGCGCAGCCAGGTGCGAAGATCGCCGCGTCCCGCGTACTCCGCGATGCGCGGGGGCTTTCCGGCGTGCGGTACGTAGAGCCGCTCCCGCACCATCTGCGCGAAGTCGTCGCGCGAGATGCCGGTTCGAACGCGGCCGAGGGCTCGGTCGATCTCGGCGAAGTAGTCGTGCTCGAGGCGCTCCAGCGCGCGTGCATCGCCCTTGGCACATGCGCGCGTCAGGTGCAGCTCGCCGGCCCGCACGTCGCGGAGGAAGGCCGCGACATCCTCGCTCCCCTGCGCCGCCTGTCCCAGCTGCTCGGCGAACACGGCCCCATCGAGGGGCAGTGCGCTCATCTCTTGCCGCGCCCGAGCGATGACCGCGCGTACCAGGATCGCGAGCTCCGGTGCCGTCGCAGCTTCACCGAGCCCGCGCGCGAACGCCGCCAGCTCCGCGTCCCCATCGGTTTGCACGTTCGACTCCGGCATCCGCAGCGCGCACTATAGCGCACCGCCCGCGCGCTACCCGGCCATTCAGCGCTTCCGCTTGATGGCGTACTCGCTCTTGGGCGGCTCGGGGCGCTCGCGAGGCTCTCGCGTCGCTCCGGAGCCGCGAGGCTCGCCGAACACCGGATCGTCCTGAATGCGCCGGAGCTCCTGCGTGAGCGTGCGCGCGTACGCGATCCACCATTCGCGGCCCGGGTCCTTGCCGCCCGCAGGCGCCGCGGCACGCAGCGCAGCGAGCACCTCCGGCTCGGCGACGCCCGAGAGGAGCGCGATGGCCTCGGCGCGTCCCGGGTAGGCGTCACCGGCTACCTGCGACCCCACCGGAAACACATCGCTCAGGCGCTCCCGCGGGCCGGCGCCCTCCATGAGCCAGTCCACGGAAACACCCAGTGCAGCTGCGAGCTTCCGGGCGGTGTCCAAGGGAATGCGCGCGCCGCGCTCTCCACTGCGCAGCGAGTTCACGTACTGCGCCGTGAAACCGGCCCGGCGGCCCAGCTCGCCGCCCGAGAGTCCACGGGCATCCATGGCCTCGGCGAGGCGCTCGGACCACCCGGTGCTTTCCGGATCGGGGCTGCTCGACATGGATCGAGCGTACTCCAGCGGGGCCCCACGGGCCACCGCGCTTTAGATTCCGTTTCGACCACAGTTGACAACTATAGTTTCTGTTTCATATTCCTCTCATGTCCTCCCGCACCGAGCCCGATCCCTTCCCCTCTCCCCTGCACCGCCTCGAGGTGGCGGCCCGCTCGCACGTGGGCCGGCACCGCGACAACAACGAAGACAGCCTGCTGGTGGGCCACCTGGGTCGCGACGAGCGGCACCTGTTCGACCTGCCGGCCACGTCGTATCTCGCGCGCTCCGGCGAGTGGTTCGCCGCGGTGTGCGACGGCATGGGCGGCGAGGCCGGCGGCGAGGTGGCGAGCCGACTCGCCACGGTGGTGCTCGACGCCGAGCTCAAACGCCGCCCACGCAGCGCGTCGCTCCGCATGGCATCCGAAGCGCTCACCGGCGCGCTCGTCACCGCCGCGCGCACCATCGCCGAGGCCGCTCGCGAGCCTTCGCTCAAGCGCATGGGCACGACGGCCACCGCTGCGGTCGTGGTCCAGGGGCAGCTGGTGTTCGCCCAGGTGGGCGACAGCCGCGCCTATCTCTTCCGCGGCGGCAAGCTCACCCAGCTCACCGAGGACCAGACGCTGGTGGCGCACCTTCGCAAGAATGGCCACCCGTCGGATGGAGATCTGGCGGGCCTCTCCAACGTCATCCTCCAGGCGCTCGGCACCAGCACCCACCTCGACGTGGTGGTGGGGGCGGTGGAGCTCGCCCCGCGCGATCTGGTGCTCCTGTGCTCCGACGGGCTCACCGGGCCGGTCACCGACGAGGAGATCGCCCACATCCTGAGCCGCCCGGCCCCGCTCGACGTGCGGGTCGATGCGCTGGTGGCCGCTGCCAACACCGCCGGCGGCCCGGACAACATATCTTGCGTGCTCCTCGACTATCTCGGCCTGTCGCTCGCCTGACCTTCGCTACGCACGAACGACCCCGCAGGTCGCCCGAGCGAGTGCAGAGCTGGCCGGTGCGCGCGTCGAACACCTCGACGGTGTAGTAGTTCTTGCCGGCCGAGGTCTCCACGAAGAGTCGGCCTGGGAACCGTGGAACTTTCCCGGGCGACCACCCGAGGCGCCCTGCTACGCCGCGGCGCACTGCCTCACCCCGCACGCACGAGAAACGCCGTGTGCGATGCGGTTCGGGGGGCGGCACGTGCCTTGCTCTGCCCTCTCACAGATCCGCGCACGTCACCGAGAGGAGCCATCGCCATGCCCAAGCCGTTCAAAGAGTGGACCGTTCTGCCCCACGGCAAGCTCACGCGTCTCGAGGACAATCTCCTGTCCGTGGAGGGTGAGCTCCACATGCCCCTCGGCGACTTCCCCCGACGCATGACCGTGGTGCGGCTCGACGACGGTCGCTTGATCATCTACAGCGCCATCGCCCTCGACGAGGACGAGATGCGCGCGCTCGAAGGCTACGGCACGCCGGCTTTCCTGGTGGTGCCCAACAACCTGCACCGGCTCGACGCCAAGATCTGGCACGACCGCTACCCCGGCATGAAGGTCCTCGCCCCGGTGGGCGTTCGCGAGAGGGTGGAAGAGATCGTGCCGGTCGACGCCACCAAGGTCACGTTCGCCGACCCCGACGTGCGCTTCATTCCCATCCCGGGCACCGACGATCGCGAAGTGGCGCTCCTCGTTCACTCGGCCGGCGGCACCACCTTGGTGGTCAACGATCTCATCTGGAACGTCCACGATCGCCCGGGCTTCGGCGGATGGGTCTTCTCGGTGCTGGGCCTCACCGGCGCGGAGCCGCGCATTCCCACCATCGTGGAGCTCCGGGCCATCAAGGACAAGGACGCGCTGTGCGCGCAGCTCGAGGCCTGGTCGCGGATTCCCGATCTGAGTCGCATCATCGTCTCGCAC
This sequence comes from Polyangiaceae bacterium, assembly GCA_013141295.1. Lineage (GTDB taxonomy): Bacteria > Myxococcota_A > Polyangia > Polyangiales > Polyangiaceae > JABFRG01. The sequence continues at coordinate 9,461 of JABFRG010000717.1, read as the reverse complement.
GGGAGCATCGTCACCCGCGACGCACCGGCCCACCTGGCTCGCCTCGCCACCGAGCTTGCGGCCTGACGGTCAGCTCTCGTCCTGCGCCAACAGCGACTCGATCTCGCGCATGGTCTCGGTGTCGTCGCCGATCATCTCTTTCATGGAGTGAATGCGACCGGCCACCACCCGCGCGATGCGTCCTTCCACGGTGCCGTCGGCGTAGGCCCAGTACACCTGGGCGAAGCGACCGTCGCGATGACAGCGCCCTTCGATCTGCGCCATCTGGATGGCCGACCAGCGGAGATCGTGAATCACCTCCGAGCGCGCGGTGTCTCCGTGCTCGCCCTGGTGCAGCGAGATGCCCTCTTCCACGGTGAAGAGCACCACTTGGGCTTCTTCTCGCTGAAAACGCAGCCGTTCGGTCTCGCGGGCGCTGGCCGAGAGACCGCCGTGGATCTCCGCGCAGGTGACGTCGCCGAGGGCTTGCTTGAGCACCTCCAGCGTCTCCTTGAACGCTACCGAGACGGCCACCTGGTGCCCGTTGTCGAGGAGCTCGGTCACCAGCTCGGCGGTGCCGGCCACGCGAATGAGGGAGCTCTTCTGCCGGAGACGGAGCGCGGCGGCCAACGCGCCTTTGGGGTCCTTGCCCCGGGGCGAGAGCTCCATCTCCCTGCGGAAGGCGGTCCATGCTTGCTTGTAGAGTGCACGCGCTTCGCCGTCGAGCTCGATCGGCGCGAGAATGCGGTTGAGCGCCGGCCATCCGGCGATGTCCTCGGGCCTTCGGCGCAGACCCGCCGGGGCCTTTCCGGCGCGAGGGTCGAAGAGCAGGCCACGCACCTTGGCGCAGTCGCCGGCGTCGCCCCGCCACTCCCACTTGCCGTAGGCGCCGCGCGAGAGCCCCATGCCCTGGTCCTGGCACCAGGCCTCGAAGTCCTTCAAATCGGCGGCCTTGGCGCCGGTGACGCTGGCGAGGAGCGGCGCCAGGTACGAGAGCTCGAGGGGGTTTTGCCCGGCGGTGGCCGAGAGCCACAGGCAGAAGCCCGATGCCGCGGTGAGCTTGGCCGCCAGCTTGGAGCGCGCCGCCGTGGGGTTCTTGCAGCGATGGCTCTCGTCCCACACCACCACGTCGAACTCCGGCGCGGTGCCGGCGCGGGCCAGGCCCTTCTTGCTCTTGATCTTCTTCCGCGCCGCGGGCGTCACGTCGAAGAGCTTGCCCAGGCGATCGTAGTTCAGGATCACCACGGTCTTGCCGCCGTCGCCCATGGCCTCCACCGTGCGACGCCAGTGCGCGAGCACCGCCAGCGGCGCCACCACCAGCACCTTGGACACGCCGCGCATGCGCAGGATGGCGTCCCAGGCCGAGATGGTCTTGCCGAGACCCACGTCGTCGGCCAGCAAGAATCCCGGTCGCCCGGCCGCCTGCGCCGCCACGATCGCACGCACGGCCTCCGCCTGATGGGGCCGCGGCTGCACCGTCGTCGTGGGCGCCGACACTTCCTGGGTGGGGGTGCGCCCGGCCTCCTCGTCGAGCTCCCGTTGCACGAACCGCTCGAAGGAGTAGGGCAACGGCAAGAACGGCTCGAGCGACGCCGGCAGCGTGTTTCCGGTGAACACGAACACGCCGTGGTCCGCGTCCCACTTGGCGCCGCCGGCGCTGGCCACGCCGCGCATGGCGAACGGAACATCCAGCGCGATCTTCCGCACCGCCACCGGCACCCGCTCGCTCTTCGCCGGCACCTTGGCCGCCGGCCGCTTCGCCACCGAGAGAACCCGCTTCGCGCGCATCGTGCTCATGACCCCACGGTCTACCCGAGATGGACGCGCGTTGCGAGATTCCGTGTGCGACCCCTCTCAGGAGAGCCCTTCCGCGGCCAGCGCGCGAGCCACCGACGGAACCTGCGTCATGCGCGCGTGGTAGGCGTCGAGGCGCTCCGGCACCGCGATGCCGAACATGGCGGCCCATCGCAACATCACGAACAGGTAGAGGTCGGCCACCGAAAACGCGATCTCCCACGAGAAACGGGCGGTCGCCCAGCTGCTCGGCGAGCGTCGCGAAGCGTAGGGCGAGCTTCCCGCGCGCCCGATCCTTCTCGGCCTGCGTGGCGTCGGGATAAAAGAACACCCGGAAGCTCCCGTGGATCTCGGTGGTCATGAACGAGACTGCCTCGAGCGCGCGCCAGCGAGGAAGGCCGCCTTCGGGCAGGAGCGTTCCTCGCTGGTCGGCGACGTAGCCGAGGATGGCGAGGCTCTCGGTCAGCAGCGTGCCGTCGTCGAGCGCGAGCGCCGGCGTGAGTCCCGTCGGGTTGATGGCCAGGAGCTCCTGGCGCTCCATCTCCTTGACGTTCACCAAGCGGTGGTCGAGCCCCGCCTCGACGAGTGCGATGTGGCTGGCGAGGCTGCAGCCTCCGGGGACGTAGTAGAGAATCATGCGGATCTCCTCCATGAGCGCGCGGAGAAGATGCTCCGCGCTTGGTTCTCAGGGAATAGGCGCTACGCTGTGGACGATCAATGGCACATCGTCCATCGAACTTATCCCAGGCTCCAGTGCGACTCGACATCGCGGACGGTCGCGGCGACGTCCTCGGTGACGTCCTGAGCCTGGGTCTGCTCCGCAACGTGCTCTACAAGCAGATCGACGCGAGGGCGCCCTGGGGCCTCGACATGGCAGCGCGAAACCGCGCCATGCTCTACATCGTCGCCCGCGGCCAGGCCCGTCTCGAGATCGAAGGCGAAGAGCCGGTGGTGCTCGAGGCGGGTCACGTCGCGTTCCTGCCGCGCGGCCCTGCGCACGTGCTGCGTGATTCGAAGACCACCCATCCTTCGGCGGTGTGTGACGGTACGCCTGGCACCGCCAGGAGTCGCCCGACCACTGGCACCCGGCGTATCGGCGGCCGTGGCGCGCGCACGTCGATCGTCGCGGCGTTCTTCGACCTCCGTCGGGCGCCGCCTCCGCTGCTCGGTCGCCCCCCTTCGGTGGTGCTCTTCTCCGGCGACGCGTCGACGTCCGATCCCCTCGCCGCTGCGACCATCGCGCTGGTCCTCGCCGAGCTGGAGAACCCGGGCCCCGCCAGCGTCCTCTTGCTGCAGCGGCTCGCCGACGTGCTGGTGGTGCGAGCCATGCGCTCGTTGACCCAGCAGCAGGCCTGCCGGGCGCGGCAGACGCGGGGGCTGGTCGCGCTCTCGGATCCGCCCATCCACGACGCGCTCTCGCTCATGCACGCGCGCGTCGAGCACCCGTGGAGCGTCGCGGAGCTGGCCGCACGGGTGGGGCTCTCCCGCTCCGGCTTTGCCGCGCGCTTCACCGGGCTGGTGGGCGAGCCACCGCTCCAGTACCTGGCACGATGGCGAGCCACACGGGCTGCCGAGCTGCTGCGCGACACCGCCGAGCCGGTGAGCACCATCGCCGATCGGGTCGGCTACGAGAGCACGCCTTCCTTCAACAAGGCCTTCAAACGCTGGCAGGGGACGAGCCCGGGCGCGTACCGTCGCGAGGCCCGAGGCGCTCAACAATACTGAGAGACTTCGAACCATTCCCGTCGTCTCCCAGTGCCCGCCTCGGGCTTGGCGACCAATGCAAGCGCCTCCCCGCGACTTGCGGTGCCGCCGCGGCGACCATCACGCCACGCGGCAATGGCTCGGCCTTCCACGAATTCCGGCGGTCTCGCCGCTTCCGTCCCGCTGCCGCGGTGTGACTGCAACGTACATGCGAATCCGGCGCGCATCCCTCGCAGTAGCGTTAACTGGGCCGGAATCGAGGGGTGGGCTATGGCGTTCATGGGATCCAGCGCCCACGATCATGCCTTCCCTCCCTCCTCCACCTCCGCGCCGATACGTCTCGGGCGCCGTCCTGGCTTTGCTGTTCGCAGCGACCGCCTGCGGGGCCGGACGGGCCGTCGAAACGCGGGTCCTCGAAGGTGCGGGCGATGCGGCTGCGGGTATGACCGAAGACGCCAGCGATGCGGCCATCGACGCCGGCCCCCGGGTGGAAGCGCCGCCCCCGCCTGTTCCGTGCCAGGACGCTGCGGCCATGACCTTCTTCACCTCGCCCGCTGCGCCAGCCGCGGGCAAGCCGCTGCGGGTGATGCTGGTGGGCTCGCGCGCGCTGCAGGGGAAGCTGGAGATCGGCGGCGCCGCGACCGGCACCGGCGACGCACGACGCGGCGGCGGACCGTACGCGTGGGTCGCCGACGTGGTCCCCACCGCGGGCACGCTCACGGCGACCTTTCGTCCGGAGGGCTGCGTGGGCGAGCCGGCGCCCGTCACCGCGCGCTTCGAGGTGGCCAAGACCGCGCGCTCCACCGCGCCCTACGCGTCGCAGAAGCGCCTGTGGCCCACCGTGCGCGGATGGTCCCGCGCCTACGAGGACCTGTACTCGGTGTGGGTCGAGTCGCTCTTCGACGCGCCGGAGGGCGAGCTCTTCAGCGTGAGCGCCCTCCACGAGCTGGTGCGCGACCGGAAGCGCAACCTGCTGCACGACTACCTGGGCGCCGGTGAAGACAGCACCAGTGCCCCACCGCTCAAGCCCGACTGCGCCGATCTGCCGTACGTCCTGCGCGCCTACTTCGCATTCAAGATGGGGCTCCCCTTCGGCCTCGCCGAGTGCTCGCGTGGTGGGGGCGGCGCGCCCCCCGCCTGCCGTGGTCTCTTGAGCAACGCCGATCCGCCGGAGATGCCCGGCGGAAGCTCGGTTCGCAAGTTCGGCAACTTCGTGGCGGGTACCCTGGCCGATCGCGCCCACTCCGGCTCCGCGCGCACGCCGCTCGCCGACGAGGAGAGTGACTATTATCCGGTGCCCCTCACCTGGGAAGGCCTGCGCCCCGGCACCGTATACGCCGATCCCTACGGCCACGTGCTGTTGGTCACCAAGCGCATTCCCCAGCGCGGCGATCGCAGCGGCGTGCTCCAAGCGGTCGACGCCCAGCCCGACGGCACGGTGGCGCTCAAGCGCTTCTGGCGCGGTACGTTCTTGTATGCGACGGCGCCCGAGCTGGGCGGGCCCGGCTTCAAACGCTTTCGACCGGTGGTGGTCTCGGGGGGCGTGTATCGCCGCCTGCGCAATGCCGATCTCGCGAAGAATCCCGACTACGGCGACGTATCGCTGGAGGCGCAGCGGCTCTCCGTCGACGCCTTCTACGACGCCATCGACGACGCGCTCTCGCCCTCGCCGGTGGACCCGCGGCAGGCCCTGCGCGAGGTGGTGACCGCCCTCGAAGAGCAAGTGCGCACCCGGCTGGTCTCGGTGGACAACGGTCGCAAGTTCCTGGACGGCACACAGCGGCCCGCGCCCATGCCGGAGGGACCGGCCATCTTCGAGACCGAGGGCCCGTGGGAGGACTTCTCCACCCCCTCGCGCGATCTCCGGTTGCTCATCGCGCTCGACGTGGTGCAGGGCTTTCCCGCCCGGGTGCTCCGCCGAAAGGACCGCTACGCCATCCCCGGCGGCACCAGCCCGGAGAAGCTGAAGGGCCAGCTGGAGCAGCTCCTGGGCGAGGAGCTCAAGCGACGTTCCGTGAGCTATACACGCAGTGACGGCTCCCCGTTCACGCTCACGCTCGAGAGCGTGGTGGCCCGCGGCGCGGCCTACGAGATGACCTACAACCCCAACGACTGCGTGGAGTATCGGTGGGGTGCGGCGGCCGGCTCCGACGAGATGTCGACCTGCAAGCGGCACGCGCCAGCCGAGCAGCGCGCGCGCATGGAAGCCGTACGCACCTGGTTCCACGAGCGCAAACGCCCCCCGCGCAAGTAGAGCCCAGCCGCGGCGCGTAGCCCTCGGGTGAAGCGTCGCTTCCGGGAGAAACATGCCGAGCGCGTCAGTATCTCGAAGACGCGGCGCGCTCGACCTGCGTCGGACCAGGCCGTATGGTTGAATCTCATTGGTAGAGGCCGAGATGGCGAGATCTTCGCAGACATTGAGTGAAGCCGACCGGCGCATCGTCGCTGCATGGGCCGCCGACTGTGCGGAAAGAGTCCTGGAGATTTTCGAAGCGGAAAGTCCGGCTGACGATCGCCCGCGCAAGGCCATCGAGAGGACCCGCGCGTATGCCCGCGGAGAGCTGGACACCGCCGCGGAAATTCGCCGGCGGTTCGAGGGCGGCGGGGCGGCCAAGGAAGTGAAGTCTCCCGCCGCCGCTGCCGCCGCCAGAGCTGCCGGGCAAGCGTCCGCCGTTTGTCATATGGGTGCACACGCCTTGGGCGCCGCGGCCTATGCCGTTAGAGCCGCCAGCTTGGCGTCTCCGGACCAGCCAGGAGCTGCCGATGACGAAGTTCGCTGGCAGCTCCTGCATATGAATGCGGAAGTGCGGACCGCGCTGCGATCGCTTCCGCGCGTAGGCGAAGACCGTGCGGGCCCCTTGGGGCCTGGGCTCCTCGCCTCCGGCCAACTCGGCATCACTATCCGTGCCCTTCAGGCGGGCCTTTCACGGCCGGATTGAGAACCAAGGTCGAACAACAGCACACGTGTAGCCGCGCTGTCGCTCAGGGCGGGAGCTTGGCGAGCTCGGCGCGCATGAGGGCGAGCGTCGGGAGCACGTTCTCGGGGAGCGTGCGCCGGGTCTTCTGCTGGAGCCACGTCAGGCCGTCCTCGGGCTTGCCGGTGACCTTGAAAGGATGGTTCGTCCGGGAGAAGAGGCGCACCGTGGCGGTCATGGCTCGGGCAGTGGTACCCCAGAACCCTTCGCCCTCGATGGTGATGCCCCAGGCTTCGACCTTGGGGTCGAGCTCGCGCATCATCTCGCCGATGAGCGCACGTCCGCGCTCGCCCAAGGTGGAGCCCTCGCCGATGACCGTGAGAATCGCCACCGGCCCGGTGCTCGCCGCGGTGTAGGCGCGCAGGGCGGTGCGCATGGCCTCGATATCGGTCGTGCGCGCGCGCCCCTGATAGAGCGAAAGAAAGAACCGCGGCTCCAGCGGCGCGAAGGAATGTCGTCCCTTGGTTTCCAGAATGCCCTCTTTTACCGGGGCTCATGGCCGAACGCGAGCGGAGAGTACGGCTCTACGGCTACCGTCGCGCGAGGACCGCCGCTACCATGGCGCGGATGCGTGCGGCGGTGATCATCTGGGCGCGTACCACGTGGTTGTCGGTGAAGCGCACGACCATGCCGACGACGCCCCCTCGCGGATCGAGGACCGGCGCGCCACTGGTGCCGGGGAGTCCGATCTCGGCGTTGGAGAGCTCGATCCACTGCGCGTCGTCGTCTTCGTCGCGCACCACGCGGGCGCCGTGCAGCTGCTGGGTGGCTGGCGCGCCGGAGCGCACGCGACCGGCGAGGAACACCGGATCGAGGAGCTTGGGCGCATCCTCGGTGAAGCGAAGCACCGAGAGCCCGGGCTGCGGCGCCAGGCGAAACGCAGCGAGGTCACAGCTGGGCGCCGACCAGTCGGCGTCGGGCAAGGTCACGGCGCTCCCGGCGACGCCGATGGGCGCGCCGTCCCACTTGTCGCAGAGGGCCACCGCTTGCACGAAGGCGCCCATGCTGCTCGCCGGAATGTCGCCCGGGAGGCCGCCGGCAGGCCCGAACAGATGCTGACACGTGAGCAGCACCGGGGCCTCCACCTCGGGCACGAACACCGCGAACGCGGTACCCGCGCCGAAGCGCCCCTGGGCCGTCACGAACTCGGGGCCGAAGACGGCTCCACGGGGAAGTGCGGGAGGCTGCATCATGGTGAGAATGATACCTGCAACCGGCGAACATGCTCGCCACTCCGTGCGCATTGCGCCAACTTCACGGAAGTTCGCGCAACTCCGAGGGTAGCCTACCCGCGGCGGATGCCGGAGCTGCGCACCATCGCTTCCAGATCGGCGAAGCGCTGCGCGAGCGCCCGCACCAGAGCGCCGGTCCAGCCGGAGAGGCCCAGACCTTCGTTCATCGTGGACTGATCGAGCACCAGCACCGTCACCGGATCGGCGGCCACCACCGTGGCGGCGCGCGGCTCGAAGAGGATGAGCGCCATCTCACCGAAGGTCTCGCCGGGCCCCATGACCGCCAGCGTCTCCTCGCGGCCATCGACGGTGCGATACGCGCGGCAGTGCCCTGCGATGATCATGTACGCGGCGTCGCCCTTGTCGCCTTCCTGAACGATGATCTCGCCGGCCGAGAAGGTCTTGCGCGGGAGGTGCAGGCCGCCGTGGAGGAAGGCGCGCATGGCGTCTTGCATCTCGGAGACCGTCTGGTAGCGCTTCGCCGGGTCCGGCTGCGTGGCCTTTTCGACCACCGCGCGAATGCGCCGGGCCACGCCCACGTCTTCGCAGGCGGCGTCGATGGAGAGGACCTCGCCGGCTGCCGCACGCTTGAGGAGCGCGGTGGCGGAGCCGGATCCGTACACGCGCTTACCGCTGAGGATCTCGAACAGCAGCGCGCCGAGCCCGAACACGTCGGAGCGCTCGTCGGTGTCTTTGGGGTTTCCGCGAGCCTGCTCCGGGGCCATGTAATCCGGCGTGCCGGTGGCGCCCATGGCGTTCATCATGGCGCGATCCGCCGACTGGGGTTGTCCGCGAATGAGCTTCGCCAGGCCCCAATCCATCAGGTAGACCTGACCGAAGTCGCCCACCATGATGTTTCCGGGCTTGAGATCGCGGTGCACCACGCCTCGGTGATGCGCGTAGGCCACCGCGTCGCACACCTTGAGGAGAATCTCGATGCCCAGCTGCAGGCGATCGATGGACCCCGGCGGGTGGTCGTGGAGCCATACATCGAACGATGTACCCTGCACGAATTTCATCGTGAAGTAGGGAATGCCGTTGGGGTCGATGGCCAGCTCGTGCACCGGCACGATGTTCGGGTGCTCCAGCTGCCCGTTCATCTGCGCCTCGGCGATGAAGCCGTCGCGGTAGAAGGGCTGCGAGGCGAAGTCCTTGTCGAGGCGCTTGAGCGCCACGTGACGCAGGAGGTTGCGGTCGGTCGCCGGGTGCACGTGCCCCATACCTCCGCGCGCCACCTCGGGCGAGACCACGAGATGCGTGGGCGTCGGTATCAGCTCCGTCGCCACCGTCTCCGGCGACAAGCGAGCGCCTCCCGCCACGGGAATCGACTCGATGACACGAACAGGCTCCGCCTGGGCTTCGAGAAAGGGGTTACTCACGGCCACGTCCTCCGAGGTTCACACGAGGCCCCAGCATACCCGACAACGGCCCGGCGAAAGCCACGACGATCGCCGCCAGCCTGCCGCTCTCACGCGCTTTTTCCGCTCGCGCGGTGCGAAGTGCCCCGGTAGGGTGACCTGCATGTATCCCGGTGGAGCACCCGCAGGCCGCTGGCTCGTCCTCGCTTCCGTGCTTGCCGCGTCCGTTTCTGGGTGTGCGCGCTCCACGCCGCCCAAGGCCGGAGACGGCGATGCGAGCGGCACCTCGTCGGCCGCGGGCACTTCGAAGGCGTGCGAGCCGCAGACCCTGGGGCTGGGCGACGCCAAGCCGGTGGCCACGTGGAAGGCCCCCGCGGGCTGCACGCCGAGGGTCTCTGGCGAGGCGCCGGTGGTGGTCC
>JABFRG010000213.1 GCA_013141295.1 Polyangiaceae bacterium | reverse complement strand
CCGTCATGCAGTCGCTGACCGCGCTCGCGGCTGCCGGCTCGCCGCGGCTCCCGGCCTTCGCCAAGGTCGCGCTGGAGTTCTGCAAGGACTGCGAAGCCGAATGCCGGAAGCACGCAGCGGTCCACGCCGTGTGCAAGGAGTGCGCCGACGCCTGCGCGCACACCGTGGCGGAAGCCCAGAAAATCGCCGCCTGATTCGCTGCGAGCTGGGTATTCTCGGCCAGTGGAAAGCGCTCCGATCTTCCGGTTCAACGATCACAAGGCCGAGCTCGTCGAGGAGGTCGTTCATCGCGTCACCACGCAGGTGAAGGATCCGCTCTTCATCCTCAACGACGCTGCCTATCTCGAGACCCGTCGCTTGCAGCACGGCGGCGGCAGCGAGCTCGCCGAGTGGCGCAGTCTCGCCTCGGCCCTCGGGCGCATGGGCGAGACCGATCGCCGAAGCAAGCTGCGGCACTACGCGCAGCGCTACGCGTGGGACGTCGCCGGCAACTTCGACCCCCGCGTGTACAAGTTCGCGTCGCGGGCCATCGCGCCGCTGCTGGGCGCGCTCATGTCTCCCCGCGATACAGTGAAGAACCTCCCGGCGTCGCTCGACCTCGCAGCCCTCGACAGCCGCATCGCGGTGGAGGGGCCGCGGGACCACGTGCGCCGCCTGTGCGAGCTCGGCACCGTGGTGTTCGTCCCGACGCACCTCTCGAACCTCGACTCGGTGGCTTTCGGCTTCGCCATCGAACGCGCCGGCTTTCCCCCCGCCACCTACGGCGCCGGCAAGAATCTCTTCACCAACCCGGTGCTCTCGTTCTTCATGCACAACCTCGGCGCCTACCGGGTCGACCGGCGCCTTCGTCATCTGCTCTACAAGGACGTGCTGAAGACCTACTCGTGCGTCCTCCTCGAGCGGGGCTACCACAGCTTGTTCTTCCCCGGCGGAACGCGCTCCCGCTCGGGCGGCGTGGAGCGCCGCCTCAAGCTCGGCCTCGCGGGCACCGGCGTCGAGGCCTTCACGCGCACCACCATGGCCGGCAAGCCGCGCCGCGTCTTCTTCGTGCCGGCCACCATCAACTACCTCCTGACGCTCGAGGCGGAGACGCTCATCGACGACTTCCTGCAGGAAGAGGGCAAGGCGCGGTACCTCATCGAGGACGACGAGTCGACGCGCTTCGGCCGCGTCGCGGCCTTCATCAACAAGCTCATGGGCCTCGACGGCGCCTGTGTGATCCGCTTCTCGCAGCCGCTCGATTGCTTCGGCAACCTGGTGGACGACGACGGCAACTCGGTGGACGCCGGCGGTCGCACCGTCGACCCCACCAGCTACATCCTGGGTCGCGACGGAACACCGGCCATCGACCCGGTGCGCGACGCGGAGTACACCCGCGAGCTCGGCGAGAGCATCGTACGGAGCTTCCTCAAGGACACCGTGGCCATGCCCACGCACATCGTGGCGGCCGCGGCGTTCGCGCGCCTGAAGCAGAGCGTCGGCTCCGGCGATCTCTTCGCGATGCTCCGGCACCGCGACGACGTCTCGGTGTCGCGGGCCGATCTCGCCGCCGACATCGACGTGCTTCTGGAGAAAGCCCGGGCGCAGGAGCGCATCGGCGCGCTGCAGCTGGCGGTGCCCCATGGCAACGGACGCGACGTCCTCACGGCGGCGCTCAAGGCGTTCTCCGGGTACCACACCCACGAGGTGCTCTCGCCCCGGGGCGACGCGCTCCTCCTCACCGACACGCGCCTCCTCTTCTACTACCAGAATCGCCTGGCGGCCCACGGGCTCGCGGCGGACCATATCGCGCCGCGCGTGGCGAAGGCCGGACCGCGCGTCGTCGCCTGATCATCGGGCCAGTCGGCGGATTCGACCTCGCCACCGCGGCAATTGCGCCACATCGGCGCGCGGAAACGCCGACCTCTCTGCGGCCCCGGCGTAGAAACAGGCATTTTCAGGGGCGCCGGCCTTGTCTCCGCCGTCAGTTGCGAATAGAACACTACGCCCCACCCCATGAGCACGCCCGAGAACGAGAAGCCCACCGAAGCGACGCCGCCCGCCGCGAGCGTCCCCGAAGCTGCCGCGCCTGCGGCAGAACCGGCCTCCGCTGCGGCCCCCACGGTAGCCGAGCCTGCGTCCGCCGCCGCTTCGCAGTCGTCCACCGACGCACCCGCAGAGGGCGCCGAGGGTGACGATGGCGAAGAAGGCGAAGAAGGCGAGAGCGAGGGCGGCGAAGCCGGACCCGAAGCCGCCGCGCAAGCGGGCGATGCTCCCCGCAAGAAGCGCCGCCGCCGCCGGAAGAAGAAGAAGCCGGAAGGTGCTGTCGCCGCCGACGGGACCCCCGTCGAGCCCGGCGCGCCCGGCGAAGCGACCGCACAGGGCGCCGAAGGAGCGCCCCAGCCGCAGCGTCAGAACCGCCCGAAGAAGCCGCCGGTGGAACGTGAGCGTCCGCCCTTCGGCGTGGGCGACATCGTGTTCGGCAAGGTCCTGGAAGTCACCGACGACGTGATGTTCATCGACCTCTCGGGCAAGGCCAAGGGCCTGTTCGACCTGCGCGAGCTCCTCATCCCCGAGGAAGAAGCCAAGGCCGCCCGCGAGCAAGCGCGAGCGGACGCCGCCGCCGAGGCCGAAGAGGCCAAGGCCGAAGGCGCGAGCGCCGAAGCTGCGCCGGCGGAAGCCGAAGCTGCTCCCGAACCCGCCGAGACGGCCGTCGTCGCCGAAGCCGCACCCGCGGTTTCGGAAGCCGCGCCTACCACCGAAGAAGCCCCGCAGACCGAGGTCACTCCCGCTGCCGCCGCTCCCGCTGAAGAAGCCCCGCAGCCGATGCTGCCGCGGGTCATCCTCGAGCCGGGCGCGCAGTTCGTCGGCGTCGTGCACAACGACGGCGGCCGCGGCGGTCTGGTGGTGGTCACCCAC
>JABFRG010000105.1 GCA_013141295.1 Polyangiaceae bacterium | reverse complement strand
GGCACTTCCGGAGCCGGTGCCGCCCGCCCCATCGCCGCCTTTGCCGGGCCCCTGACCGCCGAAGAAGCCGCCGGGACCAGGTCCGCCGAGGCTGTCGACCCCCGCCTTCACCACCGCGTCGATGCGCACGTCGCCGGTGGCGATGACCACCAGCGGGTGCTCACCCACCACGTCGAGATCGGTAGCGACGGTGAAGTCGTGGACCCGCAGCACGGCGACGGTCTCACCGGTAAGGGTCGTCTCGAGGGCGATGCTCGGCGCGTTGCTGGGCAGCGGCACGAGCGACGGCGGCGCGCCGCCGACCCCGGTGCTGATGAGCGACACGGTGATGGGAAAGTCGCGAAGGCCCGCGTCGGCCTCGAAGCCCACGGCCACGTTGGAGGGGCTGAGCACCCCGGCGTCCTCTTCCGGCAGCGGCGCGTCTTCTTCGGCGCCGCCCTCGAGCCCGGCATCGACCACCGGAGGCTGGCCCACGTCGCGGCCGCCATCGGCCACCGGCGCGACCCCGGAGATGGGGTCGAGGCTGATGCCGCACGCGATGCCCCCAGCTACGGACGCGGCGAGAACGAGGAGGGCGATGCGACGCATGCGGCGCATCTTAGGGCCCGCGCACAATTAATCTATCCGTTTCGACGTCGATCCATCTCCGGCTCCATCGTTGCGAAATCTCGGGATAGCAGAAGTATCCCCTCGATTTCGCGCCTTGGAGCCGGCGCGCCTCGACGCCGATCCGAACAGATTAATTGCACGCGGGCCCTTACGCCGATTTTGCCAAGTTCGCACGATGCGCTTCGCCCGAATGGGGCGCGCTGCGCCGCTCGACCCCGAAGGCATACACCCAGCGACGGACGATCTGCACGAGGCGCACGACGCCGGCGGAGGCCAGGATCAGCATGAAGGGATCGTAGGGAACGCGGTAGCGCGCCTCCGGAAAAAACAGCATCGACAGCACCACCAGCGTGACCAGGTGCGCGAGGATGATCATGGTGCCGGCGCGCTTTCGCACCAGGAGCAAGCCCAGGAGCATGAGCGGGATGACGCCCCAGCGGGTGACGCCGTTGAAGGCGCGCTGGAGCTTGTGGCGGGTGCGGTTCGGCGCATTCTGGTGGGCGCCGTCTTCTTCCGGCCAGGGATCGTTGAGGTCCCACAGGAGGCGCACGTTGTTGAGCGCCCGGCGCACCCGCCAGAACGTGCTCTTGCCCTGCAGATGCTCCTTGCGGACGCGCCCCAGCACCTCGGGATCGCCGATGTACCCGTCGATGATGACGTGCTCGCGCTCGCCGAAGTACTTCTTGGTGGGCGGCTCGAACCAATAGAACCAGGGCTCCCCGTTGGGCGTTACCCAGTGCGCCTCGACCTTGGCCACGGTGGTGTCGGCGAACACACGATTCAGGTTCCCGTTCTCGGAGATGAGCCCGAAGCGACCGGTGAGCCGGTGGTGGCGCGCGCTGCTGAAGATGAGAATGGCGAGCCAGGGGATCGCCACCCGCAGGTACGACCGCCAGGCCTTCCGGGGAAAGAGTCGACGCCGGTGCCGGAGCACGTACAGCGCGCCCATGATGGCGAAGGTGAGGATGTACTGCGGGCGGATGGCGAAGAGCAGCGCCGAGGTGAGCCCCAGCCGCACGCCGTAGCGCCGCGTCTCGGCGAAGCGCAGGCAGAGCCACGCATTCCAGAACAGGAGCGCCAGGAACGGCGTCTCCGACATGAAGAAGCCGACGCACCAGACGATGGGCTGCCACACCGCGAAGAGCAGGCCCAGCAGCCCCGGCCCCCAGGCGCTCTTGAAGAAGCGGGTGCAGAAGAGCACGAAGAAATACGTAGGCGACGCGCAGAGGAGCGCCTGCACCACGCACACCACTGTCTTGTTCTCGAAGCCGCAGAGCCAGAACTCCGCGGCGTACACGTAGTGCGCGCCGTACGGGTAGAAGGCGCGAATGCGCGGGTAGGCCGATGGCGCGTGCGACATGAGGTCCTTCGCGCGCTCCACGTAGCCGCCCATGTCGGAGTAGATGGCGTCGTACGGCGACTGCACTTTGAAGACCCAGTACAGGCGCACCACGATGGCCAGCACCAGGCAGAGCCAGGCGAGGACGCGAACCCGTCGCGATATGGCGCGTGGCATGGGGCGGAGGTTCTACCACGAGGCCGGGCCATGGCATAAGGTCGTCGGTCGATGCTGTCCCCTCCCCTCGATGCCAGCCCGGAAGACGTGCGCGCGCTCCTCCTGCCGCTCCGCAACGACTTCTCGGTGGCGGTGGAGAGCCCCGGAAATGCCTTCGCGGTGGGCGCCATCATCCGCGTGGCCCACAGCTTCCTCGCCCGTGAAATCTTCGTCATCGGCGAGGCGCCCTTCTACGCGAAGGCCTCCATGGGCATGGAGAAGTACGAGACAGTGGTGACCGTACGCGACGTCGACGCGTTCCTCGACGCCACCCAGGGCCGCCCCCGCTACTGCTTCGAACGCGAGCACGCGCGCCGAAGCGTGTACGCGGTGGAGTCCTTTCCGAAGAACGTGGTGCTGGTGTTCGGCAGCGAGCGCTTCGGGCTCACCGCGGGCCTGATGAATGTGGCGGACGACATCCTCGCCATCCCCCAGTACGGCGTGAACCAGTCGTTCCCGGTGGCCATCGCCGCCGGCATCGCCATGAGCGAGTGGGCGCGCCGACACTACGGCGCATAGCGGCCTCCGCGATCGGTGTCGGGGCGGAGCGGCCGCGGCGTTGAAGCCGGCGACGACCATGTCGACCACCGATTCCAGAAGCGACGCGGGTACCGGCTCGCTGTCGTCGGGTCGGCTGCTCCTCGACCACCAGCGTCGGCGGGATCGGCTCCACATCGAGCACGGTGCTCGTCACGGTGGGCGGCGGGGGTGGCTCGTCGGCGATTCGGTATCGGG
>JABFRG010000058.1 GCA_013141295.1 Polyangiaceae bacterium | reverse complement strand
GCTCCGGTAGCTCCGGCTCCAGTGGAAGCTCCGGCTCCAGCGGAAGCTCCGGCTCCAGCGGAAGCTCCGGCAAGGACGCGAGCACCGACGCCCCCTGCCCCGCCGTGGCCGGCTATGCGGGCGGCCACTTCATGACGTACACAGCCACCGCGGGCGGATTCGCGGGCACCCACGACTACGTGGTGCCAGCGGTGCCGAAGGTCGTCTCCCTCGCTGGCGTCCTGCGCAACACCGCCGGAAGCCCCGGTCTCGCCGATATCGACGGACACCTGGTGGGCAACGTGGGCTTCGCCACCTTCAGCCCCGGTAGCGGCACCATACGCCTGGGCGAGTCGGCCTGGATCATCACCGAGGAGACCAGCTCTGCGCTCACCGTGGGCGCCACGTATCCAGTTCGCTTCAGCCATGGCTCCGAGGCTTCGGCGCGTGACTCGTTCGACCCTTCGAGCATGGGACCGCTCTATCGCTACCCGGGCACCGGCCCCGGCTCGTGCTCGCTGGTGGTCGACGGCTATCGCGATCCAGCCTCCGGCAAGCACCTCTGCATGCAGGCGCGTTTCACCTGCACGGGGCTCGTGGGCAAGGACTCCGGCGAGGCCTTCGACATCACCGGTGGCAAGCTCTCCATCGGCGAGTAACGAGTACGCCGACACAGTGAACGTGATGGGTTGCGCGTCGGCGTACTAGGGAAATCGGCGGGAGCCGATTTCGGGGGCAAGACTGTCTAGTACCTCGACGCGCGGCGAAGCCGCGCATTTCGACCCGTCGAAATCTCTGTGTCGAGGTACTAGCGACAGGTCTTCCCTTGCGACGTGGCGAGGTCGCGGAAGCTCTGGAGCGACTGGGAGCACGCGGCCTTGGGGACCCCGAGCTTGCCCAGGTTCTTGCAATTCTGCGCGGCAGGGCCCGACGCGGTGAGCTCGCAGCAGCGCGCCGCCTGCGCGCACACGTCGGTGCCCTCGGTGGCGCTATCGAGACCGACGCCGCCCACGTTCACGAGCACCACGACCACCGCCACCACGACGCCGACGAGCGCACCCCCCAGGCCGACGAAGAGACCGACCTTGGCGCCGGCGGGAACCTGCGGCGACGCGATGGGCATCATCGCCATGCCGGGCGCGCCGAAGCCGTAGCCGCCTCCACCGAACGCGGCAGGCGCGGCGAACGGCGCTTGCACGCGATAGTCGACGGGCACCATGCCCCCCACACCTTCGAGTGCGAGGAGCATCGGGTTCTGGCGATCGACGCGCACGGTGAGCATGGCGCCCGGCTGCACCTGGGGAATCTGCAGCTCCGAGATCATGGGCTGCATGGTGGCGACGTAGGGCGGACGTCCGGGCGCGTGGACGTTCACCGAGAGCTGCAGCTGCAGGTGGCGATGACCGTGCACGATCATCGTCATGCCGCCCATCTGCACGCCCAGCACCTGCGCCGAAGCCTGCGCGCCATCGCGCAGCAGACGCTTTCGCTCGGCGTCGGCCTTGCCCAGGCCTGCGAACATGCGAACGACCATGAAGATGGGCAGCGCCGCCGCGACGACGACCACCACGATGATACCGAGCAAGGGTAGAAGTTCCATCGCCCGACTGTTGGCCATGACGCGCGCCTTCCTTCGGCGAAACAGCGCGAAAAATCGGACAAAACCCGCGATTAATGCGACCGCGCACCCCTTGCGAAGGCGCGCGCCGATGCACACGCGCGAACAGCTATGTAGCGGGCTTGGCGCCCACCAGCATGGTCGCCGTGCGCCAGTTGCCGAAGCGATAGTAGGCGGCCGAGAGGACCATCGACGCCGCGGAGCCCACCACGAAGCTCCACCAGATGGCGTCGACCCCCAAGCTCCCGCGGAACACGATGGCGAACGGGATGCGCAGGACCCACAGCGAGACGAACAGGATGAGCACCGGCACCACCACCGCGCCGGTGGAGCGCACCACGCCCGAGAGCACCATGCTCACCCCGAAGAGGGAGAACGACCAGACGACGATGGCGTTGATGTGCTGGGCAATGGCCAGCGGACCGGGCGTTCGAAGGAACAGCCCCAGCGCCTGCTGATTGAAGAGGTAGATGACGGTGGCCATCGTGCCGGTCATGAGAAAGTTGTACCCTACACCCACCATGGCGATGCGCCCGAGGCGATCGAAGCGTTTGGCGCCCACGTTCTGCGCCGCCATGGACGAGGCAGCCATACCGATGGCCATGGCCGGCATCTGGATGTAGTTCCAGAGCTGGAGCGCCGCGCCGAAGGCCGCGGTGGTGTCGGAGCCGTACACGTTGACCATGGAGATCATGACGATGGCCGACGCCGACATGAGCACCATCTGCAGGCCCATGGGCAGCCCCTTGAGCACCAGCGACCGCAAGATGGTGGTGTCGATGCGCAGGTAACGAAGCTCGGCGCCGCGCAGGCAGAGGAAGTGATTCTTGCGATAGAGGTGCACGAGCAGCGCGACCAGCGTGACGACATTGGCGATGAGGCTCGCCACCGCCGAGCCGGCGATGCCCATCTTGGGAATGGGGCCGGCGCCGAAGATGAACACCGGGTTGAGCGCGATGTCGAGCGCCACCGAGACCAGCGAGAAGTAGAGCGGCGTCTTGGAGTCGCCTGCGCCCCGCAGCGTCATCATGAGGAACGCGTAGGCAAAGATGAACGGGATGGCCACGAAGATGAGGCGCATGTACGCCACCGCGAACGGCATGGCATCGGCCGGCGTGCGCATCTTCTGGAGCAGCTGCGGCGAGAAGAGAAAGCCCAGCACCGCCAGCACCACCGCCAGCGTCACGAAGAACGTGGCGCTGGTACCCACCACGCGCTTGGCTTGGTCGATGTTGCGCGCGCCGATGTTCTGCCCCACGAGAATGGTGGCGGCCATGCCCACACCGAAGATGGACCCGATGAGGAAGAAGAGAATGGTGTTGGCGTTGGACGTGGCGGTGAGCGCGGCGCCCCCGAGGTAGCGCCCGGCCCACATGGCGTTCACGGAGCCATTGAGCGACTGCAGCACGTTGCCGAAGAGGATCGGCAGCGAGAACGTGAACAGCGTCTTCCCGATGGCGCCCTCGGTGAGTGCGTTGTAGGCAGCGGCTTTGGTAACGGCGCCGGGCGCGGGAGCTTGGTCGGCAGCGGGTGGCGGGTGCGCGGACATGGGGCGCAGGTTCGTACGGCAAAAGCTCATCCATGTCAAATATTACCCGGGTAATATACCTGCGGCGAGTGGGGCACTTATGCGCTTTGCGCCTCGACCCCGTGGGTATTCCCTGCAATTGTGGGAGCGATGCGCTCTCGTACGTTTGCCGCTCTCCTCGCGTTGGCTCCCTTTCTCGTTCGATGCGGCGGAGACGATCCCGCCCCGGTGACCCCGAGCGGCGGCGACAACGACGGCGGTACGGTGATCACCACCGGCACCGACGGCGGCGAGACCGATGGCGGCCCGGTGAACCCCGGCCTGCCCACCCGCAGCCCGGGATGCGGCGTCGCGGCCCAGGCGAGCCCGGCGAACGGCGATGCCAAGAGCGTCGACGTGGGCGGGAAGAAGCGCACCTTCGTGCTCTACGTTCCGAAGGGCTACGATCCCGCCCGCGCGTACCCCATCGTCACCGTCCTCCATGGCATCGGTGCCACCGGCGCGCAGATGGCGCAGTTCATCCAGATGCAGCTCTACTCCGGCGGCAACGCCATCGTCGCCTTCCCGGACGCATTGAACGGGCAGTGGGACACGCGCGGCGACGTGGATCTCGCGTTCTACGACGCCCTCACCAAGAGCGTGCAAGATACACTTTGCGTGAACCAGCAGCGCGCCTTCGTGCTCGGCTTCAGCTTCGGCGCATGCATGGCGAACCACCTCGGTTGCAAGCGCTCGAGCGTCATCCGCGCCATCATCCCCGCCGACGGTGGCTTCGGCGACGCCCCGGCCGCCTGCGGCAAGGTGACGGCGCTCGTCTATCACCGGCGCGAGGACGACAACGAGGTCATCGCCAACGGCATCGCCGCGCGCGACAAGTGGCTGGGCATCAACGGCTGCGCCAAGACCTCGCAGCCGGTGAACGACTTCGGCTTCCAGGGCCTCGGCTGCGTCGCCTACGACGCCTGCCCGGCCGCCACGCCGGTGCTGTGGTGCGAAGACACCGCCACCAGCCCCTACAAGCACGACCTGCGCGAGCCCTACCGCGTCCCCATGTGGAATTGGTTCGCGCACTTCTGAGAGCGTCGCCCGAGACGCGCGTTTTCGGGCGTCGCGCCCGTCGGTGAGTCGTCGGTGACGCACCCCTGAAACGCGCGAATGCGCCATTTTCATGGGGATTCGTCGGTCGCCCGCAGGACGACGGACGTGCCGCGCGCGCCGAACGGCGTTGGCACCTGCCGTGCAATTCCCTCTGCCGACGCCTTCGAAAGAGGCGAGCGACTTAGCCGAGAGGAGATTCGAAAATGAACCGCTACCGTGTCCTTGCCGCGATTTCTTTTGCCATCATGGGTCTGATTGCCACCGGGGTCGGCTGCAGCAGCTCCGGGGACGTGTGCGACGGAACCGGCCAATGCGCGTGCAAGACAAGCTGCAATCGCTCCTGCGATTCGGCCAACGCGGGGAGCTGTCAGTTCACCTGCGCGGCGGGCCAGAGCTGCAACTTCACGTGCACGGGGGGCAACTGCCGCATCGCGTGTGACGGCGACGCGAATTGCAACGTCGACTGTCCGAAAGGCGGCTGCACCGTGGCCACCGGCACCGGCGCGACCGACGTGAAGTGCGGCGGAACCGCGACGTGCACCGTCGGCTGCGACGCCAAGGCGAAGAAGTGCGACGTCGATGGCAAGCCGGCCAATGGGGGCGTCGGCGGAACGAGCAGCGGCAGCAGCGGCGCGGTCGACGCCGGAGGCCTTCCCGACTTCGATTTCTGAGTCACTCGCCGGCGGCGATGATGCCGTGCTTGCGGCCGAACCAGTAGAGGTGGAGGTAGTCGGTGCCCGGGTAGTGCTGCGCCGTGTCGAAGGCGTACTCGAGACCGTTCTTCCAGGTCATCACGTCGGTGCGGTTCTCGAACAGCGGATAGGAGACGAGTGACTGGGTCTGGTCTTCCGTGAGCCAGTCGTTCTTCCACGGCAGCGACGGGTACGGGCCCATGCAGAACTCCGGCGCGACCCGGTGATCGATGGCGACGGCGCCTTTGGGAAAGGGCATTTCCCGGAGGCGCCACTTGCCATCCTCGACGTACGCCGGCGCCGGCTTCGACGAGCCGTAGGCCTGGCGGAGGAAGTGCCAGACCACCAGCCGCTGGTCGGCGACGCTGTCGTGGCTGTGCACGATGTTGTCGCCCACCACCTCCTTCGCGTCACCGCCGAGCTCCATCTTCTCGGCCAGGAGCATGTTCACCACCAGGCCGACGAAGGTCAGGTGGGTGCCGCTCCAATCGGCGATGCCCTGGTGGTACACCACGTAGTTGTTCTGGAGCTCCACCTTGGCGGTGAGCCACTCCTTCTCTGCATCGGCGCGGTGGCCAAGGCTCCCGGTGATGACCGCGGGGATCCACGCCACCTGCAGCGCGTTGGTGCCGCGGCTCAGTTGGATATCGGCGAGGTGCTCGGCATTGTTGCGGATGCGCGCGCAGAGGGGCCCGTTCAGCGCGAGCTCGGCGCCGGTGCAGAAGGTGGGATAGCCCAGCGCGTACGCGAGGTAGAGGCCCTTCATCATGTCGTTGTTGCCACCCTCGAGCCAGTCGAGGCCAGCGAAGGCGCCGGTGCCGGTGTGCCACGGCGCGGTCGCGGGCCCGTTCGACTTCCGCAGCGTCCGCGCGAACTGGGTGGTGTTGCCGGTGATCTCCTGCAGCTTGAGAATGGCGTCGAGGCTCCGGCGCGCGTTCTCCTTGGCCTTCGCCTCCCCGGTCACCTGGTAGCGGTAGATCTGGCTGGCGATGTAGGTGCCGGTCCAGAGCGAGCCGTCGCCGCTGGGAACCATCGCGCCGCTCCCGTCGATGCTGTCGGGCGCGAACCACACGCCCGGCTCCATGAACACCGTCTCCATCTCGTCGTCGAAGGCGCGGGCCTTCTGCTGCAGCGTGAGCCCGAAGGCGCGGGCGCGCACCAGCGCCTCTTGCTGCGAGATGCCGTCGACCGGTCGCTCCACCACGCGCAGCGCTTTCGGGTGCTGGCGGTAGAACTCGAAGTCGGTGGTGTCGAGGGTGTTGCCGAAGACCGCCGCGTCGAACTCCGGCCGCGACTTGTAGGGCGCCACCGCCGGGAGCGCCTGGTAGCTGGCGAAGGTGGCGAAGTAGCCCTCCTTCTCGGTCTTCGACGGCGCGGCGTGGGCGGGCGTCACCTTGCGATGGACGGTGTAGAGCGGCGCAGGGCCCACCGGCCGCGGATCGCTCCAGGTCTCTTCCCAGGTCTTGCCACCGTCGTTCCAGCGGGCCGTGACGCCGGCTCCCTGCACCGTCACCGCGGCCGAGAAGCCCCGCGGCGCGTCGGTGATGGCGCGGCGGAGGGTGCCCCGGCGGGCGATGAAGCCGCGAGGGTCGAGCGAGGCCCGGAGGGTGGCTCGGGGGTCGCCGCTTTCGGCCGACACCTCGGCGGCTCCGGAGAACGCCCAGTGGAGCTCGCGTCCGTCTTCGACGGTGGCGCCCGGATACCGGACCTCACGTGTAAATTGCACAGATTTTCCCGCGGCGTCGGGCGAGAGCTCGATCTGCCCCTCGAAGGCGCCGCGCTCGTCGGTACCTCGCACCGTCCAGGCCCCGAGTAGCGACCCGATGGTCGTGGCACCAGGCGGCTTCGAGGGCGCGGCGTCGGGAGGGCCGGCGTCGTTCCCCGACGCACCGGTGACCGCTCCATCGCCCGAGCTACCGCAAGCCAAGGACCAGGACAGCGAAGCGAGAACGAGGGAACCAAGAGCGAGGGAGCGCGACATGCGGCGAAGTCTTTGCGGCGGCCACCGGCGCTGTCAACGCGGAGCCCGGCCGCGCGGCCCGGTCGACGCCCGAGTACACGAGAATGGCGCGTTGCGACGCTGGGCCCGTCAGCCGGAGGTGACCGGACCGTCGAGATCGCCCGGCCCCAGACGCCTTCGGAACAGATCGGCGACCAGGCCGTAGCACTGTCGCGCCAGCTCCGGGTTGTAGCGGGGACCTTCGTCGCGGAGGAACGCGTGCGCCGCGTTGAGCTCGAGCCAGGAGAAGTTCACGTTGGCGTCGCTCATGGCGTCGTAGATGCGGCGGCGGCCCTCGGCGGGAATGTGCGGATCTTGCCGCCCCCAGGCCATCCACATCTCGCCGCGCAAGTCGCCTCGCGCCACCCGCGCCAACGAGTCGTCGCCGCCCTGACCGAGGGAACCCTTGTGAATGTCGGTGGCGTAGAAGCAGGCGGCGGCTTTCACGTCCGGGTGCATGGCCGCGCGAAGCGCCAGATGACCGCCGATGCACACGCCCATGACGCCGACGTCGCCGGTGGAGCTCGGGTGCGCGCGCAGGTGCGCGAGGGCAGCTGCGGAGTCGTCATCGTAGGCCTGCACCGGGCGCCCCACTTTGCATGCGTTGCCCCGGTCGGCGCCAGCCGTGTCGTAGCCGAGCACGGTCCCTTCGGGGAGCAGCTCGTGGAAGATCTCCGGCACCGACACCACGAAGCCGTGGCCCGCGAGCGCCATGGCGGTGCGCCGAATGGGTCCGGTGATCTGGAAGATCTCGCTGAAGAACACCACCCCCGGGTAGCGGCCGCGGGCAGCGGGACGGAACACGCAGGTGCGCATGGGACCGTTGGGAGTCGGCAAGAGAACCGGGGCGTCTTCGCAGATGACCATGCGCGCAACGGTACTACGGAGCGGCGAGCACCACGTGCGTGACGTAGGGCGGGCTCTGGTTGCCCACGCGATCCACCGCCACCACCGTGATGTCGGTGGGCCCCGGAGAGAACGTCGAGGAGTCGAGGGTCAGCTCCGCAGTAGGTCCCGGGAGGGTCGCCACCGGCGTGCCGCCCACGAACACCTGGAGCTGCACCGGATCGATGCTCCCGGCGTCGGTGCCCGACACCCGCACCATGAAGGAGCCCGTCACCGAGCTTCCTTCGGCCGGCGAGAGCACCCGCGCCGCCGGTCGGGTTCCGTCGATGGTCACCGGCACCTCGAAGCCCGCCGAGTTCCCCGCCGCATCCACCAGCAAGAGCGAAGCCGTGCGTGGTCCCTCCGGCAAGCCTTTCACCGGAAAGCTCACCCGCGACTGGTCCCAGGTCGTGCCCAGCGTTCCCGGATAGCCCTTGGGGAGCTCGTGCACGAAACGCTGTCCCGCGACGGTCATCTCGACGCGGCCCAACACCCACGCGTCGCGAACGATGAAGACCAGCTCGCCGGCCTCGCCCTCCAGGAGTGGGCTCGCGCCCAGACGCACCGACTCGAGCTCCGGCGGATGGAGGTCGACGAGAAAGCGAGAGACCTCGCGCTCCGCGCGCCCACCGTTGCGGCTCTCGGCCACGATGGTGAGCGTGCCCATGCCATCGCCGAGCTCCATGCCGGTGAAGGTGGCGGTGGTCTCGAAGCCGTTCGCAGATCGCCGCACCGTCGTGCGGAAGCGAGCCGACACGTTGACCAGGCTTCCCTGCTTGTCGCTCACGGTGGCGCGGACCTTACCGGTCGGCCCGAGCGGAGGCCAATCCGGTACCTCGATGCGGTCCACCGACGGCGCAGCCAGCCTGATCGGCGGCGCCTGCTCCGGATCTTCGTCGAAGCGCTCCGGGCGCCAGAGGCAACCAGCCGCGCCGACCGCCAAAAGAAGGAGAGGTAGGCGCTTCATGGGAGCTCCAGGTGGCTCACCGCCTCGGGCACCGGCTTGCCAGACTCCAGGCGATAGCTGCGAAGCAGGCCTTCTCCGTCGGCCACCAGCAGATGCGGGCCGGCCACCGCGAGACCGGCGGCGGTGCCGCTGAACACCTCCTGGGTCACGAGCTCCGGCCGATCGTTCACCAGAGAGATGGTGAGGAGCCGACTGGTGTAGGTGCTGCGCTCGATGATTGCAACATGCACATAATTTCCGTTACCGACGGCGCCGACGTATTGTCCCGGGGGCAGCGATAGCGTTACCGTCTTCTTGCTCTCGCCGTGCAGCGTCAGGCCGGCCTTGTCGCCCAGCGTGACCACCTCCACCATGCCCCGATTCGTCGGAACCAGGTACCGGCGTGGAAGGCGAACCTGCCAGAGGCGCGTGTCGAGGATCTCCTCCGCGTCGAAGATTCCCTGGGCCGGCTCGGCGACCAGGCCACCCTGGCCGGTGTAGCTCGAAGCGAAGGTCGCCTCCGGCGATGCGATCCAGAGGTTGCCGCCGGAGGACGCCAGCGATGGCGGAAGGGCGCCCGTGGAAGTGAGTCGCCGAGAAACACCGGTGTCCGGGTCGGCGATCACCAGCGCGTTGGGAGCCGCAATGGCGAGCTCGTTGCCGAAGGGAACCATGGAGCTCGCGCCGGAGACGCCCACGTAGCGCGCCGCCGCCGCCCCCTCCACCAGCACCGTCAGTCCGTCGAGCACGGCCCAGCGACCATCGCTCAGGAACGTCGCGAGGCGTCCGGTGCGAAGGGTAGCGTCGCCGGCGCTCGGCTCGCGGGTGGCAACGCCGCCTTCGCCGATGCGGAACACGCCACCCGAGGGCCCGAGCAGCACGGCGCGGCCCGGCGATGCGGCCATCCCGACGAACCGGCGCGGCTCGGCGTAGCGGCCGAACACGACGAGGTCCGAGGCCGCGCGAACGTCGATGGCGCGAACCCCATTGCGGCGCGCATCACCGAAGGCGTACACCCGATCACCGAACGGCAACGTTTGAATCGGGTCCCAGCCGCGCGGCGGCGGCGGCGGCAGGATCACCACTTCCCAGGTTTCCTGCCAGGGGAGGACCTCCCACGGGGGCGCGGTGGAGCAGCTCGCCCCCGGCGCGACCCGCGGAGGCGGCACTGCCCGTGACGGGCACGCGGCGCCGGGGTTCTCCACCGAGACAGGAAGGATGCCGTACTCCCCACCGGCGACGAAGAGCTTGCCGCCGCTGGCGCGCACGCCACTCGCATAGAAGCTCGGCTCGGGACGCGTGCAGTTTCCACCGACCCGCGGCGCTGCCGGATCGCTCACGTCCACCGCCACCGCGCCGGTCGCCCCAGCAGCGACGAACGCGGTGTCGCCCACCAGCTCGACGTCCTTGGCCGGCGCCACCAGGACGCCGTTCTGCACGGCGTCGGCCATCCATTTCTGCGCCAGCGTCTTCCCCGACGGAAGATCGACCGTGACGAACGTGGAGCAGGCGGCGACGTAGGCCACGTTCCCCCGGGTGGTGACCGCTGCAGCATAGCCGGCCACCGGTATCGTGCGTTCGAGCGTCGGCGCAGCGCCGGCGAGGGAGACCACCGCGATGCCGGCGTCGCCCGCCGCGACGTAGGCTTTGTCGCCCGCCACGTGCACGTCGAGCGCCGGCCCATCGAACGTCAACGCCGAGACGCGGCGCGGTGCGGCGGGGTCGGTGACGTCGACCACCACCAGACCCTCGTCGCCGGAGGCGAGGAGCAAGCGGTCGCCGTAGGCTCCTGCCGCGATGGGCTGGCCCAGCCCGGCGAGCAGCGCGTCGCGACGCGGCGCCGAGGGGTCGCGGGTATCGAGTGACCACAGGTGGGTGCCGTCCACCGCGAAGAGATGATCGCCGATCTGTGCGCCGTCGCGAAACATGGGCGCGCGAAGGTCGAGCGAGGCGTAGCCTCCGCCGAGCTTGCCGCACACCTCGTCGACCAGGATGTACTGCAACGACTTCCGCCCGCAGGCGTCGTCTTGCACCACGCCCTCCCAGCGCTGGCCGGTGGGCGCCGCCTCGCTCGGTGGTTGACCGGAGCCGCTCGCCCCTCCGTTCGACAACGTCGATGTGGTCGACGAGCACGCCGCGATCAGCCCGAGCCCTGTCCATCCGAACCATCGTCTCATGGCGCGCCCTCCGCTTTCGATCTCGCCCCGGCGAGGTCGCGACCTTGTTAGCAAAGGCCGCGCCCGGCTCGTTCTTCGGGCAAAAACGCGAACGGTGAAGCGCGCCCCCTGACATCCTCGTCATGTGCTCGAGGAGCGGCTACCGCGAGGACGCATTCGTGCGCTCGCACGGTACGCGCACGCGCCGCTCCTCGCGCGCACCGCACGAACGCCACACTCTACGCGCGCGCACCACCACGCGCACGTCGGCAGGGGGAATAATCAGCCAAATTCGCGCGGCACGCAGGATGCACCAAGGGGATGCATGCTCACCATCATCCTCATCGTGCTCATCATCTTGGCGGTCGGCGGCGGCGGCTGGGGCCACTCTCGCTATGGTGCAGTGGGCTGGTCGCCGCTAGGCATCATCCTGCTCATCGCGCTGGTCCTCTGGTTCACGGGCTCGCTGCGATAGTCACGGCGTGAGCGCTTCCTTGCCGATGACGGTCCAGTCCTCCTGGCCGTGACCCTCGGCGATGAAGCGGTCCATGACCGCGGCCAGCGCGGGGATCAGCACCAGCGGCACTTCGCCTCGCGAGGCCTCCTCCATCATCAGGCGCGCATCCTTGCGCGCCATGGTGAGCTCCCACGAAGGCTTGGAGAACTCCGCGCGGAGGAGCGACTTGGCGCGGCCCGGAAGCGAGGCCCCCGGGTTGAACAGGTCGAAGAGGCCCAGCGCCTCGGCAGGGGGAATGTTCATGGCTTTGGCCAACGCGAACATGTCCACCAGGCCGCCGATCATCGACACCAGAAACAGGTTTCCCAGGAGCTTGAGCCCGGCGGCGCGCTCCGGCTTGGGCCCCACGTAGCTGAGCGTACCGGTCATCTTCGAGAGCTCCGGCGAGAGGCGATCGAAGGTCGCGCGATCGCCGGATGCCAGCATGATGCCGGTGGACTCCAGTGCATTCTTGGGCCCCATGAAGACCGGCGCGTGCAAGTACGTGATGCCCGAGGCGGCGAAGCGCGCAGCGCGGGCAGCGGTGCCGGTCGGCGTGGTGGTGGTGTGGTCCACCACGGTGGCGCCCTTCTCGAGCGCAGCCTGGGCGAGCACATCGTCCACCGCGGCGTCGTCGGAGACCACGATGTGCACGCGCGTGGCTCCACGGACCGCATCGGCCGGCGAGGCCGCGACGACCGCGCCCACCGCGGTGAGCTCGTCCGCCTTGGCGCGGGTGCGATTCCAAACGCGAACCTCTTCGCCCCGAGAGCGAAGCGCGCGCACGAAGTTTCCACCCAGGAGCCCCATACCGAGAAACGCGATCATCCGTGACCTCCGGCTCCTACGATGTCACGAGCGAGTGCGTCGGTGCGGAGAAGTCGCAGCAAAGTGCGCTACCGGGAGCGCAGCGCGGAGTGTCGAGCCGTCCTGGACCACCGTATGTGCGGCTGCTATCCCCCGAGGGTGCGATCCCTCCCCGCCTTCGGAGCCTGCTTCGGTCTCGCCATCCTCGCAGCCTGCGCTTCGGAGTCGCCGGCGGATCCGGCGCCGCCCACGCCCACGCGTGACGCCAGCGCCGCGGACGCACCAGAGGCGACGCCGAGCGACGCCGCCACCGACGCCGCCGTAGACGCAGGTCCGCCGAAGGGGCCACCGCCGAGCACGCTCCCGGTGACGTTCACGCGTCCGGACGTGGGCACGCCCCTCACGCCAGCGGAGCTCGCCAAGGCAACCGACGAGCTCATCGCCATCCTCAAGGGCACGAGCTACTTCCAGTTCGTCGACAATCGGGTGCACGGCTGGCCGGAGACCGATCCCGGCAAGGGCTACTGGTACGGCCACTACTGGAGCGGCGTGCGCGTGACCAAGGCCGGCGGCACCGTCACGTACACGCACTCCACCGATGGCGCCGACAACGTCGGCATCAGCACCGCGCCCTACCTCGAAGGCGCTTGCTACGGATACCTGATGTGGGGCGACGCCAAGCTCGCGCACCTCACGCGGCGCATGCTCCGCTCCTACACCGCGTGGATCAAGGCCATGGTGCGGAGCGCCGGCGACACCAACCCCACCCTGCTGGCGCGCAACCTGTACCACCACAACGTCACCTCCACCGAGGGGGGCCGCTCGCTTTTCATCGACTACTCCCCGAGCTTTCCGGGAATCGACGCCAGCCCGTCGGAATACGTGCATGTTCCCACCAATCCGACGTTCGGCGACGTGTACATCAAGAACAAGCGCTCCAAGGACGACATCGGGCACATGCTGCGGTCCATGGCGCTGCTCGCCCCTTGCGGTGGACGCCTGGACGCCGCGGGCAAGGCCGACATGGCGGAGCTCAAGGCGCTCTACGAGTCCTGGGGCAAGCGGGTGAACGACCAGGGCTTCGCCATCGAGACCCTCGACAAGAGCCAGAACCTCTGGACGCCTCCGGATCAGCTCGCGCACTACACGCTCATCGGCAACGTCGAATGCCTCGGCGCGCTCTCGCTGCGCCTCAAAGGAACCGGCGTGGCGGGCGATCTCGACTGCGGCACGGGCCTCGGCTCCACCGAGAAGCTCGCCTGGAACTTCCTCAAGAACGACGCACGGCAGATCGTCCGTACCCACCACGCGGCAGCCCTCACGCTCGCCTACGAGAAGTCCCAGCTTCCGCTGGCGCTCTCGCTGCTCCAGGGTCTGACGGAGCGCGTGGAGCTCGACCTGGGCGTGGTCGAAGGAGGCTCTCCGCCGGCCGGCTTCTCGCTGCCCGACGTGACCAGCGAGCTGGTGTACGCCGGCAACTCCGGCGTCCCCCTCACCTCGCGCGAAGTGCGCTGGCTCCACGGACGCGTGCACGATGCATTCACCACCATGCTCGCGCCGGCCAACGCCCGTACGTTCCGGCTGTTCGACGCGTCCACGCCGGACGGCACCTATTCCTACGATCCGCCCGAGTCGAGCATCAACTTCCGCGACCTCGGGATGCTCATCGGCACCTGCGCGTCGACCTACCGAAACCCTGCCGGGCGCGCCGTCCTCGACTGCGACAAGCTGCTCGCCGCGTTCTGATTCTCAGAAGCGCAGCCCGAGCGTCACCTGGAGCGTGATGCCGGAATTGTTCCAGGTGTCGGAGGCGTAGGTCTTGCCGTCGATGTTGTTGGAGTACGCGTACACGCCGCGGGCGTAGCGCAGTTGTGCTTCACCACCGAGGAACAGGGAGTCGGTCAAGAATGCGTTGACGCCCACCCCCACCCCGAAGGTGGCGCCGAAGCCGTGGCCGTCGACCTCCAAGCCGCGGAACCGCAGCGAGTTGGTGCCGAAGGTGGGGCCCAGGACCACCAGCGGGTACAGGTCGACGCGCTTGGCAACGCCCACGTGGTAGGTGCCGCGTGCCAGCGCGGTGAAATGACGTTCGTTGTAGTCTACACCGACGACGTCGAGCAGGGCGCAGGCCAGGACGCAGTTGGAGAACTCGGCCCCCAGGCCGAGCGCGATGGTGCCGGGACCCACCTTGGCGATACCGACGTCGGCGCTTGCGCCGAAGCCCACCTGGGCGAGGAACAGGTCCGCGTTCAGCATCAGGCG
>JABFRG010001263.1 GCA_013141295.1 Polyangiaceae bacterium | reverse complement strand
CTCCCCGCCCGGCGGCCTGCCGGCCGGGGAGCATCGCTACCCGGTGGACGTGCACCTGCCGGACTGGCTTCCGCCCAACTTCGCCGGACCCGACTGCAGCGTGCGCACGGTGGCCGAGGTGCGCCTCGACGTGGACTGGGCCATCGACCCGACGGCGACCATTCCGCTGCCGGTGCGCATGCGTCCGCGCGTGGGGCAGCGCACGCCCATCTCGCTCCGCTCGCCGCTCGGGTTCCACGAATCGGTGACCCTCGAGCTCTCGCTCGCCTCCACCGGATTCCTTCCGGACGAGGGGGTGCGCGGTACGGTGCTGCTCCGGTCGGGCCATGAGTCCACCTTCGACGCGGTGGTCCTGGCCTTCGTCCTCGGTGCCACGGTGCACATGGGGCGGGGCGACGTGCGCACGCAGCAGCTCGCCGTGGTGCGCATTCCCAAGGAGGCGCTGCTCACCGGCGCGCCGGTGCCGTTCATGTTCCCCCCGACCCTGGGCGTCTCGCTCACCACCGCCGTCAACAGTTACCTTTCGGTGCAGCCGCAGCTCGCGGTGAGCCTCGACGTTCCTTGGGCCTTCGATCCGAGCTTCTCGGTGCCGCTCGACGGATACCCGCCGGGCTCGCAACTTCACGAGGTGGCGGCGCTCGGAAGCGACCCGGCCTTCGATCGGCTGCAGCGGGTCGCCGCCGAGACCGCGCGCGCCACCGGCCTCACGGTAGGCCGGTCGCCGTGCCTGGTCATGGGCAGCGCGGGGATGGTGCGCTTCGCGGTGTACGACTCACCGCGGGGAGGGCGCGTGGGCGCCGTGGGCAGCTTTGCCTTTCCGGACCTCGATCTGGGCATCGACTTTCATCCGGTGGGGCTCCTCGAAGGCTTCCGCGGAGAGAACCTGCTCCCGCCGGCGCTGGAGCGACGCTACGTGTTGCGCGCCGCGCAACAGCACGTGCCGCGCGCGCAGCTGCAATCGCTGTTCGCTTCGGTCCTCGCCGGTCTCGAGGACCACGTGGAGCTCCACCTCACCGACCACGACCTGCAGCTGCGCACCGAGATCGCCCAGGACGACGCGCGCCACTTCGCCGCCTTCGCCCAGGCGGTGCACGAGCGGGCCAAGCTCCTCGACGCGGCGTTTCGGCAGCTGCCGTTCCCGGTGGAGCTCGCGGGGGCTGCAGGCGCCTGGTCCGCGTGCGCGCGCGCGGAGTCGGCAACGCTCCTGCCCCACGCCCCGGCGCTGGTGGGCGTCGAGCGCACGGTGCGCCTGGCCTTCGGCGAGCCTCGCTGCTTTCGCATCTCGCTCTTCACGGTGTGGCGAAAGACCGGTCCGACCACGCGTCTCGACCTGGGGCTCGCCGAGCTCGAGGTTCCCAAGAACGCCGAAGCCGCGCTGGCGCAGGCGCCGCTTCCGGCAGTGCGCGCACGCTTCGGCAGCCTCGCATTCGGCGCGGGCGGGCACATCTTCGCCGAGCGCGACGGCGTGTCTGCAGACCCGGCCGATCTCCTGGTCGCGGCCGATGGCCTCGTGGACTTCTTCCTCGAGCTTCGCGGCGATCGCCGGGTCGACGCGCCCTATCGTTGACCCGGCGCTTTACGATAGCCTCACCGCATGGACGCCAAAGAACTCCGGGCTCTCTTCGACGAACGGAACATCCGCAAGGTCAAGGTCGGTGGCTTCGATCTCGACGGCGTTCTCCGCGGCAAGTACATCTCCCTCGAGAAGTTCTGGAGTGCCCTCGAGAGCGGCTTCGGCTTCTGCGACGTCCTCTTCGGATGGGACATCGCCGACGTGGTGTACGACAACGCGGGCGTCACCGGCGGCCCCACCGGCTTCCCCGACGTACGCGCGCGCATCGACCCCACCACCTTTCGGGTGATTCCCGGCGAACCCGACACCGCGGCGTTCCTCGTGGACTTCTGCGATCAGACCGGCGCGGCGCACCCGGCGTGCCCTCGTTCGCTGCTCAAGCGCGTCATCCAGCGCGCCAAGGAGCGCGGCTACACCGCGACCTTCGGCGCCGAGTACGAGTTCTTCATCTTCAAGGAGACGAGCCAGAGCCTCCACGACAAGCACTTCCGCGGCCTCGCTTCGCTCACGCCCGGGATGTTCGGCTACTCGTGGGTCCGCGAGGGGCAGCAGCGGGAGCTGTGCCACGGCATCCTCGACGAGATGGCCGCCTTCGACATTCCCATCGAGGGCCTGCACACGGAGACCGGGCCCGGGGTGTACGAGGTGGCCATTCGCTACGACGAAGCGCTGGCCATGGCCGACAAGGCCGCGCTCTTCAAGACCCAGATGAAGCTGCTTGCCTCGCGCCTGGGCCTCGCGGTCACGTTCATGGCCAAGTGGAACAAGGACCTCCCGGGGAGCAGCGGACACCTGCACCAGTCGCTGTGGAAGGACGGCAGCAACGTCTTCTTCGACGCCAAGGGCGAATACGGGCTCTCGGTGGACGCGCTGCAATACCTGGGAGGTCAGCTCGACCTGATGCCCGAGCTCACGGCCCTCTACTCGCCCACCATCAACAGCTACCGCCGCTACGTGCCGGGGGTGTGGGCGCCGCTCACCGCGTCGTGGGGTATGGACAACCGCACCTGCGCCATCCGCGCCATCGCCGAGGGCGCCAAGGGCACGCGCTTCGAGTACCGGCAAAGCGCCGCCGATATGAATCCCTACATCGCCATCGCCACCTGTTTGGCGGCCGGCCTCTACGGGATGGAGCACAAGGTCGGTGCGCCGCCCCCGGCCACCGGCGACGGCTCACGGAGCGACGGCGGTCTGCTTCCGCTGCCGCGCACGCTGCGCGCCGCCACCGATCTCCTGGGGCAGAGCGTGCGCGCCCGGGAGATCCTCGGCGCTCCGTTCGTGGACCACTACGTGCGCACCCGCGACTGGGAGATTCGCCAGTTCGAGCGCG
>JABFRG010000053.1 GCA_013141295.1 Polyangiaceae bacterium | reverse complement strand
AGTTCTTCGGCCTCGACCGCGCCAGCGCGGAGCCCACCGCGGACGGCGGTGCTTCGTCGAGCGGTGGCTCCAGCGGCAGCAGCGGCGCCTCCGGCGGCGCGTCGTCGAGCAGCGGCGGCGCGAGCGGCAGCACCAAGTCCAAATCCGGCAGCTCGACCTGCAGCGCATCGCGCGGGGTGGTCTCCGGCGAGTCCTCGCTTCTGGGGCTCGGCCTCGCGCTCGGCGCGGTGGTATTGG
The DNA here is from genome assembly GCA_013141295.1 of Polyangiaceae bacterium. GTDB lineage: Bacteria > Myxococcota_A > Polyangia > Polyangiales > Polyangiaceae > JABFRG01. Next base: position 2,667 of record JABFRG010000053.1, on the reverse strand, counting down.
CCCGTCGCCGCCGCAGGGCGCGCGCGTAGGGAAAACCGCAGCGGCCGAGACGACGTTCCGGTGTTACAACTCCGTTATGCTTCGCACCCTCGGAGTCCTGGTGGCCGCCCCTGCTCTCGTCCTCACGGCGCCGGCCATCGCGGCCGACCCGACGGCGAAGCCCATCCTCGTCGAGCTCGGTGGCAAGCCGGTGGGGTATGCGCTCGCGGTGGCCCCGGTCGATCGCGCCAAGGTGTGCGGCGCCAAGAAGCTGCGGCTTCGACTCGGCACCAACATGGCGCCGGCGCTCGCCGCTTGGCTCGGCGCACCCGCTCAGCAGGGCCCGAGCCCGACGGCTTCCGTGTATCTTGCAGGCGGCGCGCAAAAGCTGACCATCGAGGGCGCCAGGGCGGTGCGGGTCGAGCTGCCCATCGCGGACGCCAAGAGCAACGCGCGCAGCTTCTTCCTGGTGGAGCTGGAGGCGCAGTCGACCACGTGCGGCGCCGTCCCTTCGAAGGAGGCGACCGCCACGGACAAACAGGCGGTCGCCTGGGCCGCGCGCGCGACCACGGCGTCGACCACCCGGGTGCAGTTGGCCGGCAAGCCGCTCGCCGGGGTGCGCACCACCGGCGTGTACGCTCCCGGGGGCTTGGGCAACGCCCAGGCCGAGTTCGCGCCTTCGGAGGCAGAGGCTATCCTCGAGTGGATGGTGCGGGTGAACGATCGGAAGACCGTCGAGTTGCAGGAGACGCTGGTCGACGGCGCTGGCGCCTCGGTCCTCGAGATCCTCGCCCGGGTCCAGGAGCCCAGCGCGAACGGCAGGAAGCTGGAGCTCAAGTCCGACCACGTGCAGATATGCGTGTTCGTCGACGGGCAGCGCCTCTGCCTACCGGCCGCCCCTGCGCCGACGAAATAGCGAACCTGCGGCTTCGGTATTCCGGTGCTACAAACGTAGGATGCTTCGCCTCGGTGCTCTTGCGGCTGCAACCGTCCTCTCGCTTCCTGCGTCGGCCCTCGCCGCCGATCCGGTGCCTGCTTCGCAACCGCAGCCGCTCCTCTTCGAGCTGGCAGGCAAGCCCGTTGGCTACGCCCTCTCGGTAGCTTCGCTCGACGACGCCAAGGTCTGCGGGAGCAAGAAGCTTCGCATCCAGGTGGGAACCCACATGGCGCCGGCCCTGGCGGCGTTTCTCAGCGCGCCTTCACCCCAGGGCGCCGCGCAGACGGGGTCCGTGTATCTTGCAGGTGGAGCGCAGCGCATGGCGTTCTCTTCCGCGAAGGTGGTTCGGGTCGAGATCCCGGTGCAAAACCCCAAGAGCAGCGCCCGGAACTTCTTCGTGGTCGACTTCGAGACGCAGCCCACCACGTGCACCACGGTTTCCGCCAAGGTTGCGCCCTCGTTCGCGAAGCAAGCGACCACCTGGGCGTCGCGCACGACGACCGAGTCCGGCTATCGCCTGGAGCTGGCCGGGAAGCAGACCGACGCAGGCGTGACGGGCAACATCGTCGACACGAAATGGGCAGGATTCAAAGCCGAAATCGGCGCGGGGCAGGGCAAAGCGATGATGGAGTGGATGCGCCAGGCGTTCGCCCACCGCTACGAGAGCTACGACCGGTACAAGGACACCCTCTTCGATGCGACCGGCCCCGTGGTCGAGATCCTGGCGCGCATCTTGGCGCCCACTGCGAACGGTGAACAGCTCGAGCTGAAGGCCGACCAGGTTCGCATCTGCGTGTTCGCGGAGGGGCAGCGAATTTGCCCCGTCGTCGCTCCCGCGCAGTAGAACGCTCGGCATGAGCGAGAGCGTGGTTCGGATCCTGGCGTCATCCCACTTCGCCGGAGGCGACGCGGGCCTCGACGAGGCGCGGCTCGCGGCGTTCGAGTCTGCGTTGGGCGCGCAGCTGCCGGAGGAGGCGCGCGCGATGTACCGTCGATGCGGGGGCATCGGAACGCGGGTGCGCACGCCGCTCCCCATGCGCCCGATGCCGCCGGCCGACGCGATCGACACGCTGCAGCTCCTGACCGACGCAGCGGACACGTACCGTCCCCACCCGGAGGCGCGGTATCTGTTCACCGACGACAACTCCAACTGGGTCGGGCTCTTCGTCCTCGGGCCGCTGCGGGGCAAGCTCACCATGCTCGATCACGATGTCAGCAGCGGCGCGCCGCGATTTGCCAGCCTCGGGAGCTTCCTTGCGAAGCTGGTGGCGGCGGCGGACGCGGGGCGTGATTGGCCGACCATGCAAACCGACTATCCGCTCGCGCCCGATGCCGACGCGGCGCTCGTCGACGAAGCACGGCCGCTCTGCGCGCTGTACCTGGAGCAGCACCATCGAGCTTCGGATCCGATGGCGCGAAACCTGGCAGGGGAGATCGCGCTGCATCTCACGGACCCTCGGGCAGGCGATACCGTGCGGGAGATGCTGGCCTCACCGTGGCCGTACGTGCGTCACGTGGCCTTTCAGGTGGCCGCCGTGCACAAGCGCGCCGAGTGGGCCCCCGAGCTCGCGGCGTACGCCGGGGCGGCGCTGGAGCGGGGCGAGTACGGCCCTTGGGTGAGCGCCATCACGGCATTGGCGGCCATCGAAGATGGCGCGGAGGTGGCCGCGCTGGAGGCCGCCGCGCCGCGAAATTGGCCGCGCCCGCTTCGAGGTCGCGGTCGCCGCTGATGTGCGTGTAACGTACACGGA
>JABFRG010000473.1 GCA_013141295.1 Polyangiaceae bacterium | reverse complement strand
GGGTGGGCGGGATACACGCTGCTCGGACTGGGGTACCTCAAGGTCCTCTTCTACGACACCTTGGAGACCGACGGAGCCTGGCGTGTGGCCATTCTGGTGGTCGGCGGCGCGATCATGCTCGGTCTTCGCTCGACCCTGGCTCTCGTGAAGAAGCGAACGTCGTGAGGAGCGGCCTACGACGCCTCGTCGCGGGCGTGAGCGTCGCGGTCGCGTCTGGCTGCTCGCAGTCGCACGAGCACCGAGGCGCGGCAGCCGGACTGGACGAGACCAAGGGACGCATCTTCGATCAGGTGCTCGAGGTCTCGAGCCCCGCCGACTTCCGCATCCACCTCCACGAGATGCGCTTGGAAGTGGAGTCTCCGTCGAAGCACGACTGCGTGCACGTGCGGCTCGATGCACCGACCACGCTCTGGCCGACCACGAAGACTCGGGTACCTCTGCTCCTTCAAACCGACTGGGCCTGCACCATCGGCGCGCTCGTGACGTCGGGCGCCCACGGATTGCCGGCGGTTCGCGGCCACCTGCGCGCGGAAGCGCTCGGAGCGACCGTGGATCTCGACTACCGGTTCTCCATTGCGGCGGGCTCCGCAGCCGCTCGCTAGTGCCAGAGCACGACGTGCGAGCCGGTCACCTTCGCAGGCGTTGGGCTTGCAGCCAGTCGTTGATATGCATGTCCACTCCCCCCGCTCGCGAAGCGCAAGCACGACCCTGACTCTCCCCTGCGAGCGCGAAGCGCAAGCCTCACCTGCGAGCGCGAAGCGCAAGCCTCACCTGCGAGCGCGAAGCGCAAGCATCTCCTGCGAGCGCGAAGCGCAAGCATCTCCTGCGAGCGCGAAGCGCAAGCATCTCCTGCGAGCGCGAAGCGCAAGCATCTCCTGCGAGCGCGAAGCGCAAGCATCTCCTGCGAGCGCGAAGCGCGAGGGAAGCGCGAGGGGTGCAGCGGGCTACGGGAAGGTGAACCGAATTTGGGCGAGACCGAGCGTCCAGCTAGGAGGGTCGCGCGGAATGAACTCCTGTTCATGAGCACGCCCGACAACGCCGGAGCGAAGGTATCGCCCAAATTCGGTCACCTTCCCCGAAGGCGTTGGGATTGTACCCAAGGCGAGACCTGCGAGCCGGATTGGCCGGTCTGGGCTTGCTGCGCGCCGGTGGCCCGCTCGAGGCGCGCGGCGGCGATGGCCACCGCGACGGCGACCGCTTCGCGCTGCTCAGCGGCCACCTTGGGGTAGCCGAGGAGATCGGCGGTGTTGCGCTCGAGGAAGCCGGTGTCGTAGTTGCCGGCGATGAAGTCGGGGTGGGTGAAGAGCTTCTCGTGGAAGGCGAGGTTGGTGCGAATGCCGGTGACGATGTACTCGCCGAGGGCGCGGCGCATGCGTGCGACGGCGCGCTCGCGATCGGGAGCCCACACGCTGAGCTTGGAGATGAGCGGATCGTAGAAGCTCGAGATGGTGCAGCCCGGGTAGGCGCCGCCGTCGTCGCGAACGCCGGGACCGGAGGGGGTGACCAGGTTCTCGATTTTGCCCGGCGAAGGGAGAAAGCCGCTGGCCGGATCCTCGGCGTAGATGCGGCACTCGATGGCCGCGCCGCGGGAGTGCAGGTCTTCCTGCACGAAGCCGAGCTTCTCGCCCTGGGCAATGAGGACCATCTCGCGCACCAGATCGAGGCCGGTGACCAGCTCGGTGACCGGGTGCTCCACCTGGAGGCGGGTGTTCATCTCGAGGAAGTAGAAGTTGCCGTCGGGTGCCAGGAGGAACTCGAAGGTGCCGGCGGAGAAGTAGCCCACCGCCTTGGCGCCCTGCACGGCGATGGCGCCCATCTTGGCCACCAGATCGCGCGACGCAGCGGGTGACGGCGTCTCTTCCACGACCTTCTGGTTGCGGCGCTGGATGGAGCAATCACGCTCGAACACGTGCACGGTGTTGCCGTCGCGATCGCCGAGCACCTGGATCTCCACGTGACGCGGCTTGATGATGGCCTTCTCGATGTAGACCGTGTCGTCGCCGAAGAACTTCTTGGCCTCGCTACGGGCGCGCTCCCAGGCGCTGGCCATCTCGCTGGCGTCGTTCACCAGGCGCATGCCCTTGCCGCCGCCGCCGGCGGAGGCCTTGAGCATGACCGGGAAGCCGATCTTGATGGCGGCCGCGGTGGCCTCGTCGGTGGTCTCGCAGGTGGCGCCGGGGACGATGGGCACACCGGCGTCGCCCATCTTCTTCCGGGCGGCGGTCTTGGAGCCCAGCTGGCGCATGGCGCTGCCGGGCGGTCCGATGAAGGTGATGCCCTTGGCCTCGCAGGCGTCCGCGAAGTCGGGGTTCTCGCTCAAGAAGCCGTAACCCGGGTGAACCGCGTCGCAGCCGGCCTTCTTGGCGGTGTCGAGCACGCGGTCGATGCGCAGGTAGCTCTCGGACGCAGCGGCCGGGCCCACATTGTAGGCTTCGTCCGCAACCCGCACGTGGAGCGCGGCGCGATCGGCGTCGGAGTAGATGGCCACCGAGGCGATGCCCATCTCGTGGAGCGTGCGGGTGACGCGCACGGCGATCTCTCCGCGATTGGCCACGAGAACTTTCCGGAATTTTTTCGCCATGAGCGACGACTACCACCCACGAAGCCGACAGAAAAGGCGGACTTTTGCCAGCGATTCCCCTAAGAACGAGGAAGGGTGAAGGGAGACAAGCGCACGCTGCCATTGGATTTCCAAAAGGCGCCGACGGTGTCGACGCCAATGCCCGCGCGCGCCGTCGATTCCAGCCCACTCTCCCCGCCGCGGCCCTTCGACGAACCGCCGCCGGAGCCGCTCACACCGGATGGCCTGGAGCCTTCGTTGGCCGCCATCCTGGAGGAGCTCCCGTTCTACCTGGACGAGGGCCCTCCCCCGCCCCGACCGAGGTCGCCGTCTCCAGCTGCCCC
>JABFRG010000731.1 GCA_013141295.1 Polyangiaceae bacterium | reverse complement strand
GACGACTCCTGCTGCTGCTAGGCGAGGAGGAGCAACGCCGCGGTGCGAAGTAAATCTCCGAAAAGCCGACCGATTCAACCTGTTCGGTGCTCTAGCGAAAGCGCTGGCTCTTGGGGTCCCACGTCATTCCGGGTGCGGTCGATGGCCTTCGACATGGCACCGAGTGGCTCACCCTTCGGTGCCGGGTGCGCCTTGAGGCGCAGCGTCAGCGTCGGTTGATCGCCCACCGGGCCCGGCGTGAGGGTGAACGTATCCACCGCGCCCGCCGGCTCGGACGCGGTCGCGCGGAACAGCTCCGTCAGCTTGCCGCCGAAGAGCCCGTACACGCCCTTCTCCATGATCGTGTCGCCGTCGGCGGACACGTAGCTCGACACGTGAAGGGCCGCGCCATCGGAGAACGCCTCCATGCGCGAGAGGGTGAAGCCGCAGCTCACCTGGCCGACGTCGAACGCCCGCAGCGCCCGCACGTGCGCTTCGGCATCGGCCACCACGACCACCACCCGGTGGAGCCCTTGGTACACCCGGGCCGTCCACGCCTCCGACGAAGGTGCGCCGGCGAAGGGGCCTTTCACCTGATCGCCAGAAGCCAGGAGCTCGCAGGTGGACCAGGTGGCGTCGCCCATGACCAGGAGCGGCGGCTTGCCGTTCCCGACGCTCTGCCACGCCACCTGCGCCGGCGCCACGAAGGAGGACCGGTCTTTGGCCTTCAGCTGATCCGGAGAGAACAGGTTGCGGTCCACCGGTACCAGGGTCGTGAGCGATAACGGTGTATAATACACATCGTCGGCGCCCATCGGATCACGCGCCTCAGCGCATGCGCGCGTCTCGCCCGCGTCGCCGATCGCAGCATCGGCGAGATGCCCGAGCGGGCTCCCGGCCTCGGCTGCGGGCACACCTCCCTCGCTCGAGGCAGGCGCCGGGTCGGAACGCTCGGGCGGCGCCACCGGCCGATGGCACCCGGCGACGAGCACCAAGAACGAGACCGCGTATCTCGTTCCGGTGGTCGGGCGCTCGTGCACCATTCGGCTCGCGCGCTCAGTGAGCGGCGTTGTCGAGGGGCTTGGCGTCGCAGGCGTCGCCGAAGGTGTCGTTGTCGGCGTCGGCCTGGACGTCGGCGTCCATGGGGCGCGCGGGGTTGAACACGTCCGGGCAGTTGTCGGTGGCGTCGGGGACACCGTCGCCGTCGCGGTCGGTGGCCGAGGTGCCGTTCGGGTAGGTGTCGCGGTAGGGGACGCAGCTGGGCTCGTCGGTGATGGCCGCGTCGCGACAGAAGAAGAGCGGATAGTTGCCGCCCTTGATGGACGCGTCGACGTCGGCCCACTTCACCTTGGTGTCGGTGAGGCACACCTGGCGATCGACGCCGCAGACGCTGGCGGCTTCGCAACCCTGAGCAAGGGCCGAGACCAGCGGCGCGTCGCCGTAGAGGGGCTTGCCGGCGCGAACCACCAGGCGCACGTCCTCGGAGCTGGCTTCGATGACCGCGCGGAAGCCCTTGTGGGCGCGGCCGTCGAACACCGTGATGTCGCCCACGAAGCCCACCTTGAGCTGGCCGAGCTCGGTGCCGTAGCCGGAGGCGATGCCGCCGTTCTTGGTGACGATGTCGAAGAGATCGCGGTCGCTGAGCACCTTGTTGAAGTACTTGTCGTTGAGCGACGCGGCGCACTGCACCTCGCGGAGCATGTTCATGGAGCCCGAAGGCAGCCAGTCGGTGCCCATGGCGATGACCAGGCCGGTGCGCTTGAAGAGTGGAATCGGCGCGGTGTTGCCGTAGAGCACGATGTTGGAGCGGGGCGACCAGATGATGCGCGCGTTGGCGGTGGCCGCAGCGGCCGCGTCGGCAGCGCCCAAACCGATGGCGTGAATCATCGAGGTGCGGTTGGTGATGACGCCCACCGAGGCCTGGGTGAGGCACGCGAACTCGTTGTGGGCCGCGACCGCGATGCCTTCGGACACGTGGGGAACGTACGCGCCGCCCCGGAAGGCCGACGCGGTGTTCACCACCTTGGCGGGATCGCACGCCGGGGGCGTGATGGTGCCGCTGGTGTCGTTGAGCGGGAAGGTGTCGAAGGTGGCGGTGCGCGCCGTGAGGTCGGCGGTGTCGGTGTTCTTGGGGAACGTGGCGAGGTTGCGCGCCAGGCCGTCGATGCCGCCGGACCCGACGATGGCGGTGGAGCCGCCGAACACGAAGCGGAGCTCGGCGATGGCCGACTCGGGATCGCCCTTCACCTTGCCCATGGTGGGCAGCTTGGTCTCGCCCAGGGCGCCGGTGCGCCAACCGTTGCGCCAGCTCCAGCGGGTGGTGCTGAACTTGTACGGGCCCTTCACGTTGTAGTCGGTGTGATCGTGGGCGTTCACCAGAGCCGGGGAGATGACCCCGCCGGGGCAATCGAGCACCGTGGCGTTGGGGGCGCCGTCGGCGCACGCGGGGCCGACGCAGGTGATCTTGCCGGTGCCGTCGACAGCCACTTCGCCGGCGGTGGGCTCGCCTTCGGGCAAGAGCAGCGTGCCCTTGATGACCACGCCCGCCGTGCCCTTGCGGGTGACGCTGCACACGTCGCCGGTGGGGATGGGACCGCCGTCGGTGTCTCCACCGTCTTGGGTGCCGCCGTCGGCGGTGGGATTCGGGGTGGGCGTGCCTTCCGACGAGCTACACGCGAGGAAGCCCGCACCCACACCCGAGAGCAAGAGCAGCGAGGCCAGCGAACGGCCAACGAAAAGCGTCATGCTCTCCGCTTTAGCCCGGCAACTCCACGCCGTCGAGTCGCTCCCCGTGCCTAAGGAAGGCGAAATACGAAATCACGCGGTGCGTCAGCGTGACACAGAGCGCACGATTCGATGACGCCCTCCTTCTGCAGCTGACCCTTGGAGTCGAGCACCGAGTACCGCCAGTCGCCGAATTTCGGGTCGAAGCCCTTGGCCCGCTTCTCCATGAGCATGGTGGGCCCAGCCGGCCCTTCGGCGGAGCGCTCCGCGTGCTCCATGATCAGCATGGCACCCACCGGATAGTCGCCGATGGCGCGGTCCCACGACTCCTTCGCGAGGGCGTTGCCGAAGAGCTCGCCGTTGAAGCGGCCTCCGGCGTGGCCCTGTGACACGAAGCGCGTGCTGCTCAGCTTGGCAAACTGGGTGCGGTAGTCGCGGGGGAAGCTCGCGGCATCGGAGCCCGCGTCGGTGGCCTTGGGCGTCGTGGGCGGCGCCTGACCCGGCTCCGACATGCCCACGCCTCGCGGTGCGCCGCCCGCGCATGCGGCGGCGGTGGCGACCAGGAGGGCGGGAAGGAGCCAGCTTCGCATGCGCGGCACCGTAGTACGCGGCCCCGGCGTCTGGGAAGTGCGCAGCGCTGCCTAGGGATTGGCCAGGACCGAGAGCTCACCCATGGACTGGTACGTGGTGTAGCGGGTGCCGGCGTCGAAGAGCAAGAGCCGGTAGTCGCCGCGTACGGGAACCTTGCAGGTTACATGCATCGCGGTGTCGGGGTCGCCCGCCCGAGGCTCGCGCACCTCGCACGGCACCATGGCTCCGCCCTTGGCCGGCACCACGTCCGCCAGGAGGAAGCGCTTGCCGCCGTTCTCCAGCGTGACCTCCACCGAGTCGCGCACGGTGATCTGCGAGCGATCGGGGGTGAGGAGCTTCCACCGCTGGGCGAAGAAGCGCGGGCGCATCTGCGGCAGGCGCATGAACTCTCCGCGGGTGATGGGCTTGTCGCGGAGCTGGTGCTTTGCGTCGTCGGGATAGTGATCCACGCCGAACACGTCGGGCGGCGCGAACAGGTACTCGGTGCTGTATCCCTTGTGAAAGCCGCGACCGGTCTTCCCGTCGTCGCCCACGCTCCCGGCGTCCCAGGTGGCGTCCACCAGGTAGCGCGTGCCGCCGATCTTCACCGTGTTCCACGCGTGACCGGCGCCGTCCACCTCGCCGCCCGCGCCCTTGGCCACGCCGGTGACGTACTCCACGTCGTACCCCGCGGCCTTGCCGAGCTCGAGGAGCAGCTGCGCGTAGCCCGCGCACACGCCCACCCGACTCTGGAGCACCGTGAGCGCTTGCTGCTTGGTCATGTAGGTGTGCGCGTCGAGCGAGGGCACGTCGTAAGCGATGCGATCGGCGACCCAGTCGTGGATCAGCTTGAAGCGCTGGAGCGGATCGGCCTCCTGGGCCACGAACCACGCCGCCAGCGTGGCAATGGACGCCTCGGCTTCCTTCGGCACCGCGGTCGCCTTGGGGTGAAGCTTCGCCGCCGAAGGCCAGGGCCTCTGCGCGTCGTAGGCCGGCTCCGGCGTCGGATCCGGCGGCGCATCGACCGCGGGCTTTTGGCCGTCGTCGGCTTTGCGCATCACGTCGCCCCGGGGCATCGGCGGGTGATCCGGCTTGTCGGGCTTCTTGCGCTTGTCGTCGCGAACCTCCCCGCTGCCGTTGCCGGTACCGTCGAATGGGCTGTCGTACGCCAACCGATAGAGCCAGTCGAAGCCGTCCGCGCTCCGCAAGAGGCCGCGGCGCACCGGCCGCGCGAAGGCGCCGTCGTGACCATCGAGCATCCAGTCGCCCCGGGCCGAGACCGCGCGCACGCCGGCTTCGGGTCGCGCGGCCAGCAGCACCCCGAGAAAGAGCAGATTGATGCCCAGCGTTCGCAGCAGCAGGCGATCGCCGAAGGTGAGAAAGCGCTTCGTCACCCCGCGCTTCTTCTCGCGGTACCGGGCGAAGCCCTCCCACGCCAGCGGCAGGCCGGGGAAGAGCAGGAGCCCGATGCTCGCTGCGAGCCAGGTGGGCCCGTTGGCGTAGGCGGCGAGGGACGACGAGAACCAGGCGCCGAGGAGCGGCGTCAGGATGACGAAGGCGATCCAGCCGAGCTTGAGCGCTCCGATGAACGCCCTCGCGCGGAGACTACGGGGCGTACGCGAGCTGCGGTCGGTCACTGCCAGTGAGTGTATCCACCCTCCCGCGCTTGGAAAGGGCTACGGGACGGTGCAGGTCGCGCCGGAGTAGTACGCCTGCTCCTTCTCGATGGCCTTGCAGAGCGAGGTGCACTTGCTGTCGATGTCGCAGGTGTGCATGGTCGAATTCGCGACCACCGGGCAGGTACCGGGGAGACGCCAGCAGATGCCGTTGTTGTTGCCGAGGCAGGCGGGGCCGTTCGCCACCTGCATCTGGCACTTGGTCTTGGAGCCGCCACACGCGGTGTTGGTGGAGCACTTCTTGGTGACGGCGGCGCTGGTGGAGCAGCTGTTCTTCGCCCCGACGGTGGTGCCGAAGTTCTGGGCGACCGACGGATTCCAGTAGGTGATGCCGTCGCAGCCGCACACGATGTCCTGGGTATCCACCTCGGCGCCGGGGGTCTTGCACACGCCGGGCGTGGTGCAATTCGGTGCGTCGCAGTACGCGCCCGCGCCGCAGGGGTTGGCGAGCGCAGGGTTGCAGGGGCGACCGGCATCTTCGACGGGCTTCCCGGTGTCGAGTCCCGCATCGCTCGACCCACTGCTTCCGCCGCTGGAGGTGCCGCTGCTTCCGCCGCTGGAGGTGCCGCTGCTTCCGCCGCTGGAGGTGCCGCTGCTTCCGCCGCTGGAGGCGCCGCTCGAGCTTCCGCTACTTCCGCTGGAGCTGCCGGGGGTGCCGAACAGATCGGAGGTGCTCGCACCACTGCAAGCAACCACCAGAAGGCCAACGCTGGACACGCACGCAAGGGAAGAGAGGCGCATCCTCCAATACTGTCATCACGGCCCGCTGGCCGCAACGTTACCCATTCTTCAGCGCGGGCAGCCGATACCCACGGAGAAGGCTACGTGGGCCTCCATGAGCGCACACGTGGTGTCGCACTTGCCGTCCCGGCATGAACGGGCAATCTCATCGTTTTTCGGGCACTTGGAGGGCAAACGCCAGCACGTACCGGTGACCGTCGGGGTGCACACGTTGGTGGATGCCGCACACACTGCGCCTCCCTTGCAGGCGACCTCTTGCATGTCCAAGGAGCAACCTTGGGCATCTTTGTCGCAAACGCCGTTTGCGCGCATGGAGACGGCGTTCTGCGCGGCGATGGACTCGTTCCAGTAGGTGACGCCGTCGCAGCCGCACACCGGGTTCTTCACGTCGGAGTCTTTGGGCACCGGCAAGCACTCGCCCGCGGTGCCGCATCCGGCGAAGAAGCAGTACTCGTTCTTGCCGCAGTCTTGTGGGCGCTCGCAGCCGACGCCGCCGGACGAGGAGGCAGCACCGGAAGAGGAGGTGCCGCCGGAGGACGAGGCCCCGCCGGACGAGGTGCCGCCACTGCTCGAGCTGCCGCTGCTGGCCTTGGAGCCCAGGAGATCGTACTTGTCGGCTCCGCTGCAGGCGCCGAGCGCGGCCACGCCCGCGAAGAGAGCGAACGCGAAGGTGCGCGGGTTCATGCATGTAACTTGTCACGGAACGCCCGACCCGGCAATTCCGCCGCGGCCGGTCGCTACTCGGTGAAGATGCGGTCCAGGGCGCCCACGCTGCGGTGCGCTTCGAAGAGTGCGATGCCGGCGGCGTTGGCGATGTTGAGGGAGCGCACGGCGCCGAGGGTGGGAATGCCCACCACCCGATCGGCGTGGGCTTCCAGGAGCGTCTCCGGCAATCCCACGCTCTCGCGCCCGAACACCAGCGCGTCGCCCGGGCGAAAGCCCGCCTGCAAGTAGCTCCGCGGCGCGATGGCGCTGAAGAGGTGCAGCTGGCCGTCCGGCGACTCCTTGCGGAACGCGTGGAGAAAATGCGCGAAGTCGACGTGCTGGCGGACGTCGACCAGGTGCCAGTAGTCGACGCCGGCGCGCCGCACCGCGTGCTCGTCGATGCGAAAGCCGAGCTTGCCCACCAGGTGCAACGGCGAGCGCGTGGCCGCCGTGAGCCGGGCGATGTTCCCGGTGTTGGGGGGAATCTCCGGCTCCACCAGCACCACGTGGAAGGGAACGTCGAGGGGCTCTGCGCGAAGGCGTCCGGGCGTCACGGCGGTAGTCCTACCACGGTTCTTCGGACCATCGGTTAGAGCTAGTCCGCGCGGAGTCTCCCGCGCCAGTAGTCGACGTGTGCGATCAGGGGCCGGAGCTCGTTGCTCGCGCCGGGACGCTTCTTGGCGAAGAGCTCGGCTTCGTCGACCAGCCTGCGGAGCTCGGCGGTCGGCGTCACCGGCGTCGTCACCAGCAGCGCGGTGATGGCCTCCGCGAGGTCGTCGACCGGACCGTATGCCGCATGTTCCGTGACCGGCACGAGCATCCACTGCCGGAGCAGGGCAGCGAAGGCGGCGAGGACGGTGGCCCCTTCGAGCTCCGCGAAGAGCGCGAGCACAACGAAGACGCTGGGCGAGAATGTCGTGGGAAAGCGGGGATCCCGGTGCAGCTGCCGGATGTCGCCTCGTACGCTGGCGAACATCCCGCGGGCCGCCGCAGGGCTCACCTCGGTGAGCGCTCGGAGAAAGGCGCCCGGAGCCGAGCGCGCCAGCTCGTAGGTGTCGCCCGGCGTCGCGAGGAGATCCGTCTGCCGTCGCTCGCGCACCACGACGCGCTCGCTGAAGCCGGGGATCCGGAGATCGGCCGCGATGTGGAGCTGATCGCCCTCGCTCGACAGCAAGGTGCCTCGGAGCACGGCGTAGCCATAGGTCGGGTCACTCCATTGCACCCGCACCTTGTCGGCGGCAGGGCCACGCGGAAGGGGAGGGCGCAGGGGAATCGTCCAGCCCGGCTTCGCGAGCCCGAGCAGGAGATCGATGCGCCGCCGGATGTGCCCGTAGCAGCCGAGGACCGCTTCGACGTAGGCGCCGAACGTCATGCTGCATCGGTCCCAGCAGGCATTGCTATCGGAGCCGAGGGAAAGCCTCGTGGTGAGCGGTCCCTTCCCGTTCGGCCCATCCTCCCGCACCAGGGCGACCATGCCGCTGCTCGCGCCGAAGGCGTCGAAGACGCGGACCCCGTCGTCTTCGTCGGTGTACATGGATCCGGGGTCGTCGAGGCGATGGACCGGGACGAAGTGGATCACACCGTCGGCGGAGGGCTCGTTCCCCTCGACCAGCCAGTCGTAGGTCGTGACCAGCGGCTTCTCGTCGTCGGCGTCGAATTCAGGGCTCTCGCGATCGATCCACCGGAGCTGGACGCCGTTGCATTGCTTGTAAAGTGCACGCACGTCGCCGGGCAGCGGTCCGACCGCAGCCTCCACCTCGGCGATCTCCTCGTCGGTCGCAGGCGGTCCCAGCCAGCAATGCGTCACCGCGATCTGCGACTGGGCCCGCAGGTGGGCGACGCAGGCCTCGAAGGCTTCGCGAAGTCGCAGCATCGGCGCGATGTTCGCAGATGTCCGACCCGCCGCGCATCCGCCAACTGGCCTACCGTCGTCAGCGGTAGTCGGCGAACCTCGAGTCGGAGGGAGAGCTCTGCGAGATGCCTTTGGTGAGCGAGGCGCTCTTTCCCACGGCGCCGGCGGAGACGACCGCCGACTTCAGCTCGCACCGGAGCTGGTTCTCTCCGTTGAACGACAGGCCGCTGCACTTGAACGGACCGGCCACGAGCGACGTGCCCTGAACGCTCCAGGAGCCGGTGACCTTGCGACCCTGCTTGCTGTCGTAGTTGAGCGAGTGGCCGCTCCCTGTCACTTCGCCCTTGCCCTCCACGTAGAAGAGGGTGAACGAGCCGTCCTTCTGCAGGAACAGGCTGGTCAAGAACGCGTTGTTCCCGTTGGTCTGGGCGGGAATCGCCGCCGCGCCGTCCATGGACGTCTTGATCGTTTCCAGCTGGAACTGCGCGTAGAACTCATCGGCGGGCACCCCGTTCACGGTGGCGGTGCTGCTGCCGGAGCTGCCGCCCGAGCTGCTGGTGGCTCCTCCGGAGCTGGTGCCCTGTCCGCCGGAGGTCCCGGAATCGGTGGTGGTCGACGAGCAGGCGGCGAGCAAGACGAGCGAAGCAACGAGAATAAGGCGCATGTGGATGCACTCCCGGAATGGCAAAGGGGTGAAGCCAGCGCTGCACGCCGGCATCTTCTCCCGGTCGTTTGGGAGCGTGCGCGAAACCCGTCACCGAAATCGTCAGCGCGGTGCGACCACGCGGAGCGGCTCGACCTGCCCGTCGGGCGTCGTCAGGCCGAAGGGCACCAGGTAGATGCGGTCCTTGGCCACCAGCGCGAGCTCGGCGTCGCTCTCGGACAGCGGGCGCGGCAGCTCGCCGAAGTCGGCGCGGAGCTCCTCCGGCGCAAGGCGCGGGGCGTCGACGTCGTCGATGTCGTAGCGCCGCACGCCGCCCTGGGTGGCCACGTAGGCGTGCTTGGCGGCCACCGCCACCAGCCGCTTGGGTCCGGGCAAACCCAGGACCGCGTGCGTGATCACCTCCTTGTTCGCCTCCATCGACCACAAGAAGAATTCGCTGTCGCTGCGTGGATCGAAGGCCACCCGGGCGCCATCGGTGAATGTATACTGCACGGGTCCGTAGGCGTGGACGCCGGAGGGATTGTAGTAGTAGTCGCCCAGATGCTCGGGCCAGTCGTGAACCCGCCAGATGTCGAGGTCCTGATCCGTCCCCCAGGTGATCCAGAATGGCCCCCGGGCGAGACCGGTGCCGCCACCGCGCGTGCCGGTGTTCTCGAGGTAGTAGTCCGACCCGCAGGGCTTCGAAGGCGAGGTGCCGCCCGACGTCCACATGAAGCTTTCTATGGCGCTCCCACCGACCTTTGTGGCGTCGAGCGAGACCCGGGTCACCCGCGTGGGGGCGCCCGCTGCTGGACGCAAGCACAACACCAGCGCGCGCTCGTCCACCGCGAACGTCTGCCGCCAGCCGGGCTCGATGGTGCCGTCCACCCGTCGTTCGACCGTCGAGACCGGGTGCTCCGGGCGACGCACGTCGAGGAGCTCGAAGGACGTGCCGGCCTCGTCTGCGTGCAGTCGAAGGAGCGTCGTCGCGTCGACCGGCTCCGTGCGCGGCTGGTCTCGCCGGAGATCGGGCCGCTGCTCCACCACCGTGGCCAGGTTGCCGTCCCGGCGCAGCACGAGGAACGTATCGACGCCGTCGGCCTTGGCCTCCACGTACAGGTAGCCCGGCACGAACGTGATGGCGCGCACGTCGGTGAGCATTACGGGTCGCGCGGTTTCCCCGCTCACGCCCGGTATCGGGACGGTCTCGCCCTCGGTTCCGCCGGTCCCCGGAGGGCCTTCCGGCACGTCGGATGCGACGCGGCCACCACAGGCGCACAGGAGTGAGAGCAAGACGACGAATCGCATGCGGAGCACGCTAGCTGCGCCCCAGCGGCGGGCCGCTTAATCGCCCTTAAAGCCGGGTCCCCCGTCCGTGTGATAGCCATGGACGACCATGTCGCCGGAAGAGCAGCTCCTCGCCTATGACGCGGCCATCGCGGCTTCCGTCGAGAACCAGTGGGATGATCAGGAGCGCGGCATCGCAACGCCCAAGCCGGAGCTCTCGCGTCTCCGCGCGCTGCGCGGCGTCGTGCGCCTGGAGGCGGGGCTATACGCCGGCGCCGTGGAGGACTTCACCTTCGTGCTGATGCAAGACCCGGAGGACGTGAAGGCGCTCTCGAACCGAGGCGTCGCCCGTCGCGCCCTCGGCGAGCTCGAGCTCGCTCTCGCCGACCAGACGCGAGCCATCACGCTCCGGCCCGATTGGCCCAACGCCTACCAGAATCGCGGCAACGTCTACCGGCAGCAGGAGCGGTGGGCCGAGGCGGAGGCCGACTACGCGAAGGCGTTCACCATCGCTCCCGGCTTCACGGGCGCCCGCGCGAACTGGGTGGAAGTGCGCCGCGCTCAGGGAAAGCCGGGCTCTCAGCCGTAGGCGGCGATGCCGGTGACGTCCTGACCCAGGATGAGGGTGTGGATGTCGTGGGTGCCTTCGTAGGTGTAGACGGTCTCGAGGTTGCACAGGTGACGCATCACCGGATACTCGAGGGTGATGCCGTTGCCGCCGAGGATGTCGCGGCAGGTGCGGGCGATCTCCAGCGCGGCGTGCACGTTGTTGCGCTTGATCATGCTCACGTGGGCCGGTCGCAGCTTCTTCTCTTCCTTGAGCCGCGCCACTTCCAGCGCCTGCAGCTGCGCGTTGGTGATCTGCGTGAGCATCTCGGCGAACTTGGCCTGCACCAGCTGGTGGCTGGCGATGGGCTTGCCGCTGAACTGCACGCGGTTCTTGGCGTAGTCGAGGGCGCTATCGAAGCACGCGCGCATGGCGCCGATGACGCCCCACGCGATGCCGAAGCGGGCCGAAGTGAGGCAGGAGAGGGGGCCCTTCATGCCGCGCACGTCCGGGAGCACGGCGTCTTTCTTGATGCGCACCTCGTCGAGGATGAGCTCGCTGGTGACGCTGGCCCGGAGGCTCATCTTCTTGTGGATGAGGCGCGCCTCGAATCCCTTGGTATCGGTGGGGACGATGAAGCCCCGCACCTCGCCGTCGACGCCGCCGACCTTGGCCCACACGATGGCGATCTGCGCGAGGTTACCGTTGGTGATCCAGCGCTTGGTGCCGGAGATGACCCAGGAGTCGCCGTCGTCCTTGGCCACCGTGCGCATGCCTGCCGGGTTGGATCCGGCGTCGGGCTCGGTGAGGCCGAAGCAGCCGATGATCTCGCCCTTGGCCATCTTCGGCAGGTACGCGTTCTTCTGCGCCTCGGAGCCGTAGCTGTAGATGGGGTACATGGCCAGGCTGCCCTGCACGCTGGCGAAGCTGCGAATGCCCGAGTCGCCGCGCTCGAGCTCCTGCATCGCCAGGCCGTAGCCGATCTCGGAGAGGCCGGCGCAGCCGTATCCGTGCAGATTGCACCCGAGTAGCCCGAGGCTGGCGATCTCCGGAATGAGCTCGGTGGGGAAGGTGCCCTTCTCGAAGTGATCGCCCACCGTGGGCAGGACGCGCGCTTCGACGAAGGCGCGGATGGTCTTCTGGACTTCGCGCTCTTCCGGGGAGAAGTGGCGGGAGATGTTGAAAAAGTCGGGCATGGGGCCTGTACTTAGTGCCGTCACCCGCAGAGTCTAGGGTTTTCGGGCCTTGCCGGTGCGTCGCCGGTCCGCGCGCGTCGCCCGCTCCTTTCTTGGCGCAATGCGGCGGCGCCAGACCGCCCTACGGGGTGCCGAGGAGCGTGCGGAGGGCGCGAATGTCGCCCTTGGCGTAGCGGACGTCGGTTCGGTGGCGGCAGTTGATGTCGTCGAACTTGTAGGCGGTGGCCCCGCCCGAAGCCGGGATGGTCAGGGTGTAGTCCTCGCCATCGTACTGGCACCTCGCGGGCATGGGCACGTCGCACATGGCGTGGACCGCCGCCCGGACAAGCGTGATATCGGTGGCCGAGAGCGCGCGTTCGGTGGCCACGATCTTCCCGGCCACGCAGCGCTCCACCCGGGCCACCGGTCGATCGGCGCCGTTCCAGGTGGCGGTCAGGTGCTCCGCGCCATCCCAGCACTCGTCGCTGTGGCCCGCGGGCGGCAGTGACTGATACGTGATGTCCACTGCGTCCGGCTCCGGCAGGGGAGAGCAGGTGGCCGCATCGCCGGTGCCCTCGGCACCGTCGTTGGTGACCGGCGCGTCGGCGGCGCTCGCATCGCCGCCCACGCTGGTGCCCGGGCCGGTGCTGCAGGCCCCCGCCAATGTGGCGACAGCGACGACGATCATGCGGAGAAATGTGTACTTTGCAATCATCAGGACCCCCAGAAGAAAGCTCTACGGACGCGTGACGCGAACTTGCGGTACCGCGGCGGTGAAGTCGGCGCGCACGGTGACGGCGTCGCCCTCGTCGAGCATCACGCGCTCGCCGCGCGACTCGCCGGTGGGCTCGAAGGAGAAGCGGACGTCGTGGACGCCCTTGTTGATCTCGAGACCCCGGATGGGGCACCCGCCGCGGGCGATGCCGTCGACGAACGCCGTGGTGTTGGGGTCGCACAGGAGCGTGAGGCGCGCCTTCTTGCCGGGCGCCGCCGCGACGGTGCTGCTGGCGGAAGGCGCGGTGGCCATGGTGGGCACCGCCATGACGCGGCTGGAGCTGGCGCTGGCGGTCGGGGCGGGCACGTGCGGCCGGGACCCGACGATGGAGGGAACCGATGCAACGGTGGGGCTCGGCACCACCGCGCTCCCGCTCGCCACGGCGCCGGTGCTGGGACCCACCGGCGTGGTCGCCGGCGCGCTCGGAGGACCGGCCACGGTGGCCGACGCGGTGGTGGCGCTGGGCTGCACCGGTACGTCGCTCCCGGTGCGATTGCCGCCGATGGCGAACTTCAGGGCAAAGCCCGCGGCGAGAATGCCCGCCACGCCGATCCACCAGCGAGAGCGCGCACCGTCGCCCGGTCGCACGCTCGATCGCGGCACGCTGGCCGGCGTTTCCAGGGGCCGCGTGGCCAGGGTCTCGCTGCTCTCGGGGGCCCGGGGAACGCTGCGAATGCTGGCGGGCGGGGCCGAGAGCGGCCCGGCCTGCGACTCGAGCTCGTCGGGAATGCGCCGGGTGGAGGGCGCCTGACCCTGCTCGCCGGTGGTGATCGGCCGCGCCGCGAAGGTGCGCGTCTCGTGGTTGCGGGTGCCGCCCTCCTCGAGCTCGCGTTTCGACGCTTCGTTGGGGCCGGGGGCGATGGAGTCGCGCTCCGCCAGCATGCGCCGCACCTTGTCGCCCAGCTCCTTGGCCAGGTCGGTGGTGTCTGCACTCTGCAAGTATTTGCGGAAGGCCCGGCCCATTTCACCGGCGGTCTCCGGGCGCTCGAAGGCGGCCAGCGAGAGCGCGCGGCCGACGATGTAGTCGAGGGGCCCCAGCGCCGGATCCAGCTCGCTCGGCTTGGGGTGCGGCGCCTGCATGGCCTCTTCGCACTCTTCCTTGGTGGCCCGGCGGAAGAGCGCCTTGCCGCTCCATGCTTCCATGAGCAGCACCGCCACCGCGAAGAGATCCGCGCGCGGGCCCAGGGGCTCGCCGCGCATCTGCTCCGGCGGCATGTGGCCGGGCGAGCCGAAGATGCCCTCGCCGATGGCCTGCGCCTTGGCGGCGATGCCGAAATCGATGATCTTCACCTGGCCTTCTTCGTCGAGCATCACGTTGCGCGGCGTGATGTCGCGGTGCACCACGCGGGCGGTGCGATGCGCGTACTCGAGCGCGCGGCAGATCTCGGCGCCCAGGTATGCGCCCTCATAGGGGCCGAAGGGCATGGCGTCACCGCGGCGCTTGCCCCGCTGGATCAGCTCCGCGACGCTCACCCCGCGGACGAGCTCCATGGTGAGAAAGTACGTGCCCTGCTCCACGCCCAGCTCGAACACCGGTACGATGTTGGGGTGGTTGAGCAGCACCGCGGTCTTCGCCTCGGTCACGAAGCGTTCGACGAAGCCGGGATCACCCGCGAGCTCGTCGCGAATCTGCTTCACCACCAGTTGCTTCTCGAAACCGTCGGTCCCGCGCAGCGTCGCCAGAAGCACGCGCGCCATGCCGCCCCGGGACAGCTCTCGTTCGAGCATGTATTTTCCGAAGGGACGGGGGAACATGGATGGTAGGAATCTTAAACGCTTTTGTGGTCCGAGATCGAGCTTTGGGATGCGAAGCCCGTGAGCAATCC
>JABFRG010000935.1 GCA_013141295.1 Polyangiaceae bacterium | reverse complement strand
CCCCAAATGCGCCATGCGCCGCGCGTCACGCCACGAAGCTGGCATCTCCTGTGCACGCGCAGGACCGCGCGGGGCAGAAATCCCGCGGTCGGAGTGGGCTCGCACCAGGACGCCACCGCATGGCGGACACGGCCGTGGATCCTTCGACTGCGATCGCGTGCCGGAGCGCCGCCCATGAGCGCGCAGATCGCACCCCCCAACGCGGGCCGAATCCATCGTCTTTTCCCCTGCGACGGCGCGCTCTGGGGCCGGGGATCGCGGGGCCCCCTGCGGCACGCCAGTTGCTGAAACATCCCACCACGCGGAACCCGATACCGGGCTTCACGCGGAGCAACTTCCTCGCAGCAACCCTGGACGCACCCATGAAGCACCAACACATGCCCAAGTTCATTTCTCCGCGGATTCACGTAACGATGATGGACGACGACGGCGCCGTATGCGTCCGCGTCGCGGGCACCATGACGACCTCCGACGACGCCGCCATCGCAGGGCTGCTCGATCGCGTTGCGCGAAGCACGTCGCGTCATGGCGTGCTGGTCGACGCTCGCGGACTCGACGCCATCTCGCTCGAGCAAGTCGCTTCGCTGATCGGGGCCATCGCGACCCGAGAAGGCGCTCTTCGTCTCGTGGTGCGGGCCGTCGCCGTGCTCCTGCCTTCCGACACCACCCGCTGGGCACTCGGTCAAGTGGAGCACGAGGGCATCGCGCTCCCGCTGCGCTTCTTCGCCGACGAGGCCGAGGCCCACGCATGGCTGGGAGCCGATGTTCCGGGGCTCGCCGCCCCTTCGACGCCGCCGCCGGCCCTCGACGGAGAGCTCCCGAGCGAGGCGGCGGAAGCCGATGCGCAGGCGTGGCCCATCGCGCCGCTCCGCAAGTACCTCGCGCAGAAGCTCCCGGACGCATCGCTCGACGACGCCGCGCGCGCTCTCAGCTCGTCGCGTCGTACCGTCCAGCGCTATTTGACGCTTCGCCAGACCACGTTCCGCGAGCTGCTCGTGGAAGCGCGACTGGAGCGCGCGCAGGAGCTCCTCGCGCTCTCCGACATGAGCGTGAGCGCGGTCTCGGCGGCGGTGGGACTGCGCAAGACCGACCACATGCGAAAGCTCTTTCGTGAAGGCCTGGCGATGACCCCTGCCGAGTGGCGACTCGCATCACGTCCGATGCGCGTGCAGCTCGCCCGCACGAGCGTGGCCCCCGAAGCTGCAGCGCCGAGCAACGCCGGCGGAGGCGCCGCGTCGTTGGCAGCCCCCAAGCCTGCCGAGCGCCCGGCTGCGTTCCCGCCGAGCACCTGGTACCACGCCATGGTTGCGTCGTCGTGACCCACGGCCGCTCCCGGCGGCCTCCGACGAAATCGGCCCTTTCGGTCTGCTTTCGGCGTCGAAATACCCCGCCGGAAGCGGCACGGCGGGGCCCCGAATGGGCGTTTTTCGCACGGATGTCTCGAGAGTGTCGGTGTTATCCGGCGTAAACGTGGCGAGCGAAGGAAGAGGTGACGGGGGGCGTCGTAATATGATTCACTGCGGGCCGAACGGAAGCTCGTAACGAGGAGAATCATGAAGATCGTAGCAAGGATGTTGGTTGGGCTCTGCCTTATTGGGGCGACTGCGTGTTCGAAGAAAGTCGAGATCTACGACAAGCCGGCGACGGCCGTGGATCAGACCGTCGGCGAAGCGGACGGCGCATTCTCGGTCAAGGTGAGCTACCCGACCGACGCCTTCGAGGCCGACACCTTGCTGGTGATGCCCGGCGACGTGGCCCTCAAAGAGAAGGGCTCGGTCTTCGGCGACACGCACATCAAGCTTCGCGCCACCAGCTCGTTCCCGGAGAGCCTGGAGCAGGCCGAGAAGGACGCCATCGGCATCCAGCTCGGCGACAAGATGACCGCCTCCAAGAAGGAGAAGGTCGGTGAGCACGGCTTCCTGATCGTCATCGAGAACGACAAGAAGAGCAAGGTCGAGGTCCACGGCTACATCCCGTCCACCGGCGACCACGGCATCGAGTGCACCGGCTCGCACTCCGACTCCAAGCCCCTCAAGGACGGCGAAAAGTGGACCGCCTTCTTCACCAAGATCTGCCAGTCGGTGACCATCACCAAGGCCCCCGCCGCCGTGGCTTCCGCCGCTGCCACCGAAGGCAAGGCTCCCGATGGCTGGCCCGCAGACGTGCCGCTCTACAAGGGCCGCATCAAGAACGTCTCGAACTCGAGCTCGGACTACTCCGACAGCTACAGCCTGAGCATCTCCACCACCGACGCCGCTGACGTGGTGCAGACGTTCTACGAGACCCAGCTCAAGGCCAAGGGCTTCAAGCAGAACAGCAACTCCAACTCCGGTGGCTCCGTCACCCGGAGCTACGGCAAGAAGTACACGGACCCGTCGGTCACCGTGTCGACCAGCGTGTTCCAGGGCGCAACCACCGTGTTTCTCAGCGTGAGCGTGCCGAAGAAGAAGAAGTAACGCCTCGCGCGACACTCTTCCGAAGAGCGGTAGGTCGGTTCGCCGACCTACCGCTTTTTAGTTTGTATTCTACACAGACTCGAGCGTGAGGTCGGCGGCGCCGCCGTGGAGCTCCAGCTCGAACCGGTCTCGCGCGGCTTCGAAGTCCGGCGAGGCCCACTCCAGGAGCCCGCCCACCGAGCCGAGCTTCATGCTGTCGACCGCGAGGCCGGATACGCCGCCGTGCACCACCAGCTTCATGGGCACGTTGCGGGGGCGCTGGATCCGCGCGGTGCTCGCGCCGCCCTTGATGCGAACCGGGACCACACCCTCGGGTCGACCCAGCTGCAGCAGCAAATCGTTGGCGCCGCCCAGAAGGTCGAAGCTCGACAAGGAGAGCGCTCCCAGGTCGGCCTCCAGCTTCGCCGCGCCGCCCTTGATGCGCACGGCCCAGCGAACGTCGCGCGCCAGCGCCACCCTCACCCACTTGCTCCGCATCCGAAGCCAGTCGAGCGGGCTGCCGCGCGGATGGGTGTACGACACGACGCCGTCGTCCACGGAGAGCGTCGGCGGGGCGCCCTCGAAGCGCGCGCGCACGAGATGAGCGCCCTCGCCGACGGAGGCCGCCCCCAGCATCAACGCTGCGACCCCGCGCCGAGCCTCGAAGCTCGCGGTCGAACGGGATCCCCGCGGCACCGTCACCAGGTTCGCCTCCGCCGGCGCGCTCTCGACCTGCGTTCGCTGCAACGCCTCGGTCGCCCGTGTGGTGGCCTCGATGCACTTGCGTGTGAAGCTCATGATGCGCTCGAGCTCGGCCGCGGTGTACTCGGCGCAGATGGCTTCGGCGGCGAGGCGGATGGGCTCGAACAGCTCGGCGAACTCCTCCAGGCGCTCTCGGCGCACGTGCACGATGATCTGCCGACGATCGTCCGGGTCCTTCTCGCGCCAGACGAAGCCCGCACTCTCCAGTCGATCGAGCACGCCGGTGACGGCGCCGGTGGTGAGCCCAGTGAGCTCCGCCACGCGCCCCGGCGTGATACGCCCCTCGCCCCCGTGGCGCTCGATGAGGTCGAGGCACTTGTGATCGGCCGAGCTGAGGCCCATGCGCTCCGCCACCGCCTGATGGAACATCACCGTGCGCGCGGAGAGCTCGCGGAAGATCTCGGGATCGAAGGGCGACTTCTTCATGGGGACGCGGGGTGGACTCTTGCACAGATGCGATGCACTGGGCGATAGCGACCTGCCGATTAACTCTTGCACAAAGTATCTTAGTAGCTAAGAGATATGGTGTCAGGAGGAAATCGATATGCAAGCACCCCAGGTCGTCGTCCCCTTTTCAACCTTCTCCGAGGCCTCGCTGCGCCTCCGCGGAGGAGTTCCCAACACGGTGGTACGCGGAGGTTCCGAAGGCGGTTACCGAGACGCGGCGCCGCTCGCCACCCTGGCCTTCGATGGCCCACCGGCCGAGGTGACCTTCGAGGGAAACCAGGTCGAGGTGGACTTTCACGCAACGCTGCTGGGCGGTCTGTTCGGTCTTTGCACGCTGGGCGCGGAGATCGCGCTCTCGCCGCAGTTGCCATGGCGCATCCGGATCACCGGAGGCGTGGAGCATCTCACCATGGACCTCTCGTCGGTGGCGCTTCGCTCCTTCGAGATGAAGGGCGGCGTGCGCGCGAGCAAGCTGGTGCTCCCCCGGCCGGTGGGCACGGTGCAGGTGGAGATCACCGGCGGCGTCAGCGAGATCGAGATCGTGCGCCCGGCGGGCGTGCCGCTGGCGTTCGAGCTCCACGGCGGCGGGTCCGACCTCCGCATCGACGACCTCGCGTTGGGCGCCGTGGGCCGCGTCGCCTGGCAAACGCCTTCGTTCGACGAAGCGACCGATCGCTACCTGGTGAAGATTCGCGGAGGTGCGTCGCGCGCGACCATCGCCGTTGCCCCCGACGTGGACCCGGCGTTTCCCCGCGAGGTCGCGGTGTGACCGACCGCCTGTCCCAGGACCTGGCCTCGCTCCGCATCGATCGCCGTCCCGCGGCGTCGACGGCTTCGGAAGGCGCGCTGCGCATGGTCCCACGCAAGCTGGTGCACCTCGGCGTCCTCTGCGCCGTGACGGTGATCGCCGTACTGGCCACCCGCTGGGCAACGTCTCGGGTGACGGCGCCCCGCAGCATCGGCTCTCGGGCCTCGGCCCCCGTGGCCGCTCCCGGCCCACGCCCGGAGAGCGGAGGCACACTCCTGACCGCCACCGGCTACGTGGTGGCGCAGCGCACGGCGAGGGTCTCGTCGCCGCTGGCCGGCACGGTGACCGTGAGCACGTTGCGGCTCGGCGACGCGGTAAAGCTCGGCGAGCCCCTGCTCGAGCTGGACGATCGCGACGAGCGCGCGCAACTAGCCACCGCCGGCGCGCGCTACCAGGTGGCCGTGGCCCGGGTGCAGGTGGCGCGCTCCACCCTCCTCGAGGCGAGCACCTCGCAGGAGCGGACCCTGCGTCTCGTGAAGGTCGCCGCGGTGGCCGCCGCCGACGCCGACGACGGGGCCGTCAAGTTGGCGACCCAGCGCGCGCAGGTGGCCGCAGCGCAGGCCGAAGCCAATGCCGCCGCCAGCGAGGTGTCACAGCTCCGGCTCCTCGTGCAGCGGCGCACGGTGGTGGCCCCCTTCGCCGGCATCGTCGCTTCGCGACCGGCGGTGACCGGCGATGCAGTGGTACCGGGCCAGACGCTGCTGGAGCTGGTGGACCCCACTTCGCTGGTCGTGGAGGTCGAGGTACCGGAGACGCGCCTCGGCCAGGTGCGCGAGGGCGCGCCCTGCGAGCTGCTCTTCGACGCCGCACCCGAAGTGCCGCTCCTCGGCGTGGCGCTCCGCACCCACCCCCGCATCGAGCGCGCCAAGGCGACGGCCACGGTGGACGTCGCGCTTTCACCCCAGACCCAGGTCGCGGTCCGTCCCGATATGGCGGCGCGCGTCACCTTTCGAGAGAAGACCCCATGAGCGCGAGCATCGAATTACGTGGAGTATGCAAGGAATACCTGCGCGGCGCGGCGACCCTGCCGATCCTCGAGGGGGTGGACATGGACGTCCCGGCCGGCGCCTTCCAGGCGCTCATGGGTCCGTCGGGCTCGGGCAAGTCCACGCTGCTCAACCTCATCGCCGGCCTCGATCGCCCGACGCGTGGGCAGGTGACCGTGGCGGGGACGCCCATTCACGGCCTGGGCGACGGCGCGCTGGCCGACTTTCGCGCACGCCACGTGGGCATCGTATTCCAGGCCTACAACCTGATTCCGGTGCTCACCGCACGCGAGAACGTGGAGCTGCCGCTCCTCCTCGGAAGCCTGCCCCGCGCCGAGCGGCGCAAGCGCGCGGAGACGGCGCTGCGCATCGTGGGCCTCGAGGGCCGGTACGACCACCTGCCGCGGCAGCTCTCGGGAGGCCAGGAGCAGCGGGTGGCCATCGCCCGGGCCATCGTGTGCGATCCCGATCTGGTCATCGCCGACGAGCCCACCGGCGATCTCGACAAGAAGAGCGCCGAAGAGGTGCTGCTGCTGTTCCGAAAGCTCAACCGCGAGCTCGGGAAGACCATCGTGATGGTGACCCACGATCCCGCGGCCGCCGAGGCCGCAGACACGGTGCGGCGCCTGGACAAGGGTGTGCTGCAGTGACCCTCTTCCGACTGGCGCTCCGGAACGCCCTGCGCAACAAGGTGCGGCTCACGCTGGCGGTGGCCGGCGTCGCGGTCGCGCTCTTGGCCTTCGTCACCTTACGCACTGCCGTGGGCTCCTGGGACTCGGCGGCGGCGCTGGCGCGGCGCGATCGCCTGGTCACCCGGCAGAAGATGACCTTCATCATGCCGCTCCCCAAGCGCTACGTCGCCGATCTGCGAGCCACCAGGAGCGCGAGCGGCGCGTCTCTCGTGGCAGAGGCCAGCTTCGCCTCGTGGTTCGGGGGTCGCGACCCCGCTCGCCCCAACGCGTTCTTCGCCAGCTATGCCATCGAGGGCAAGAGCTACTTCGACGTCTACGACGAGATGCACGTGGACCTGGCCGACGTCCGCGCTTTCGAAGACGACCGCAGCGGCGCCATCGTCGGCGCATCGCTGGCGCGCGACATGGGTTGGAAGCGCGGCGATCGCGTGCTCCTGGAGAGCCCCATCTACCCCTCTCCCGACAGGCTCCCCTTCGCCTTCACCGTGCGCGGCTTCTACGAGAGCGCGGGCCGCAGCGGCGACGAGAAGCTGTTCCTCTTCCACTGGGAGCGCCTGGACGCCGCGCTCCCAACTTCGCAGCGGGGAACCATCGGGTGGATCGTCAGCCGAACGCCGGCCGGCGCCAGTACCGACGACGTGGCCGCGGCGGCGCGCACCATCGACGCCATGTTCGCCGAGCGCGAAACAGAGACGCTCACCCAGGACGAGCGCGCGTTCACCACGGGGTTTCTCGGCATGGCATCGGCGGTCATGGATGTACTATCCATCCTTTCTTTCGTCGTGCTGGGAATCCAGGGTCTGGTGCTGGCCAACGCCATGGGCATGAGCGTTCGGGAGCGCAGCCGGGAGTATGCCTCGCTGCGGTCCATGGGCTTCTCGCGCCGCTGGGTGGCGAGGCTCGTGCTCACCGAGGCCGCGCTCGTGGGCGCGCTGGGAGCGGTGGTGGGGGCCTTCGTGGCATGGCTGGCGGTGGGCCGCGGCCTCGCGCCCTTCTTCGAGCGCGACCTTTCGTTCTTCTTTCCGGTGTTCCGCGTGACCCCGGGGACGCTGGCCCTCGCCGTCGGCGTCGCGCTGGTCACGGCGATCGCCAGCGGCGTGACACCCGCCATCGGAACCGCACGCGCGCGCCTCACCGAAGCCATGCGACGCGTCGCATGAATCAGGCAGCCATGTTCAAGGAGCTCTCCCGATGTTGATTCGATATGGCCTGCGCAGCCTGCTCGCGCGCAAGACGACGTCGCTGGCCGCCGGCCTGGGCGTCGCGATGGTCACGTTCGTGCTCGCGGCGGCGCTCATGCTGGCGAGCGGCGTCTCGCACACCCTGGCATCGGGGGGACGTACCGACGTCGCGATGGTGCTGCGCCGCGGCTCCACCTCGGAGCTCTCGAGCACGGTGAGCGAGACCGACGTGCGCATCGTTCGCGCCACGCCGGGTGTGGCGAGCGTCGCTGCGGAGACGGTGGCGGTCCTGGCGCTCGACAAGGTGGGCGCCCCGGGCTTCAGCAACGTCACGGTGCGCGGGACCGACGAAGGTTCGCTCCCTTCGCGCCCGTCGGTGCACCTGATCGAAGGGCGCCTGCCGCAGCCGGGGACCGACGAGGCGATGGTGGGGACGCAGGTGCGCGGTCGCTTTCGCGGCGTCGACCTGGGCGGCACCATCGAGCTCCGGAAGAACCGGCCGGTGCACGTGGTGGGTGTGTTCGCCGATGGCGGCAGCAGCGCCGAGTCCGAAGTGTGGCTCGATGGCAAGATCGCCGCGGCGGCGTTCGGGCGACAGGGGTCGGTGTCGGCGGTTCGCGTGGTGCTCTCCGATGCAACGGCGTTCGAAGGCTTTCGCGGCGCGCTGGAGGGCGACGAACGACTGGCGCTCACGGCCGTCCGCGAGCTCGGCTACCTTCGTGCGCAGTCGGAGGACCTCGCCACGTTTCTTCGGGTGATGGGCTGGATCATCGCGTCGTTCTTCTCGGTGGGCGCCGTGCTCGGAGCGACCATGACGATGCATGCCGCCATCGCCAGCCGCGGTCGCGAGATCGGCACTCTGCGTGCGCTGGGGTTCTCGCGCTGGCGCATCCTCGGCACCTTCGTGTTCGAGGCCACCGCCATGACCGGTGCCGGCGGCATCCTCGGTGCGCTCGCGGCAACGCTCCTGGCCTTCGTGCACATCTCGATGATCAACTACGCCACGTGGTCCGAGCTGTCGTTCGGCTTCCAGCCCACCTGGCAGGCGCTGGTCACCGCCGGCGTGTTCGGTATCGGCATGGGCCTCGTGGGTGGTCTCTTTCCCGCATTGCGCGCCATGCGCATGAGCCCCCTCCAAGCGCTTCGCCACTAGGAATCGCCGATGCGCACTGCAACTTTCCACCGCGCGCGCTGTGGCTGAGCATCCCATTGCGAACCCGTCATCGCAGCACGTCGGTGTGCGTCAACCCGTCGCAGCCCCTGCCCGTATCGCGCCGCATTCGGCAATTCCGCGCGCGAGAGCACACCGCACTCGGTGCGGACGCACGCAGCAAAGTGCGCAAGGCCTTGACCAACTTCTGCGTAGCGCACTTCGCGCTCCTACCATTCCATCGGGCTCCGGTCGATTGTCGCCCTCCGTCGGCAGAATCATCCTACGGTGCCACGCTGCTCATCGGGAACGGTGGCGGAAGGAAGTACTCACGTGGACGTATTGACGGCGCTCAGCAACAAGTCTGACTACTCGAAGAACCAGCTCCAACTCATCGTCGGCGCCTGGATCCTCGGCTCTCTCGTGGAGAAGAAGGCCAAGATCTCGCTCACGAACGGAGACGTCGCCGAAGAGGACTACGACAAGGGCTCCCTCTACTCGCTCCTCTACGCGCTGTATCGTTCCATGGGCGACGTTCGCGACGAGCACGGCAAGCGCTACGAGTTCACCTTCAACACCTGGGGCTATACCTGGCCCGAAGCGTGGGGTCCCTCGCCCACCAAGTCGTCGATGCCCGAGCGCTACGGCCAGAACGCCTACGCCGGCCTCTACCACTTCAAGGAAGTGCAAGAGTACGTGGCCGCCCGTGACGGCAAGGTCCACGTCATCGAGATGGGCTGCGGCACCGGCGCTGGCGCCAACTGGGTTTGCGGCAGCGTGCTCCCCAAGTGCACCTACGAAGCCATCGACATGCAGATCGCCGGCATCAAGACCTGCCAGCGCAAGTTCGTTCCGAACCACAACGGCCGCCTCAAGGCGACCCACAGCGACGCGACCCGTCTCTCCATCCCCGATGGCGCGGCCGACTTCGTCGCCGTGAACGAGACCCACGTCACCGAGTACGCGGGCGTGGTCACTGCCGAGGACGAGCGCTTCTTCAAGACCGCGCACCGTCTCCTCAAGCCGGGTGGCTACCTGGTGTGGGGCAACGCGATCCCCGACGCGACGTGGAAGCCCTGCTTCGCGTTCCTCGAGAGCATCGGCATGAAGGTCGAAGAAGAGTGCGACGTCACCGCCGAGGCCGTGAAGGCCCGCGACGAGGACAAGGCGCGCATCGACACCTACGTCGACCAGTGCATCGAGGCGTTCCACGCCTTCAAGATCCCGCGCCTCGGTGGCAAGCGCCGCCTGCAGGCCGAGATCGCGCTGAAGAACTTCGCGCGCAACCCCGGCACCAACCTGTACGACAACATGGTCAACCGCACCGACACCTACAAGGTCGTCCGCGTCCGCAAGACCCCCTGAGCGCACCTCGCTCTCGTTGCCAGCGGCGAAATCCCCAGGGGTTTCGCCGCTTCGCTTTTTTGTGCGCTTTCTCGTCCGCGCCTGTCGATCGAAGCCGGCGTCGTTCGCTATGCCAGTGAAGGAGCCACGAACATGGAATACATGCTGCTGATTCAAGCTTCGGAACGCCGCTTCGCCACCCTCGGCCAGAAGGAGATGGGCGCCAACATGGAGGCCTACGGGACCTTCACCAAGGAGCTGTTCCAGAGCGGGCGCGCCGGCGACTGCGCGGCCCTCGAGCCCACCAAGTCGGCCACCACGGTGCGCGTTCGCAACGACCAACGCTCGGTGAGCGACGGTCCCTACGCCGAGACCCGCGAGCAGCTGGGCGGCTACTACGTGGTCAAGGTCGAGACACCCGACGAGGCCTACGCCATCGCCGCGAAGATTCCCGACGCCACCGGGGGCGCCATCGAGGTGCGGCCGGTGAGGAACATGGTGACGCCGGAGCAGGGGTCGGCCGCCAAGTCGCACGCTCCGGTGGGAAAGAAAGCGGCCGACGCCACCAAGGAGTACCTGCTCCTCATCTGCGAGGACGAAGCCAACTGGGCGAAGATGACTCCCGCCGAGGCCGGCAAGATCATGGCCGAGTACAACGCGTTCTCCGCCGAGATCAAGACCAGCGGACACTTCGTCGCCGGCGCCCAGCTGGGCCCCGCCGCCGCGGGCAAGGCCGTACGCGTGAAGAACGGAGCCCGCTCGGTGACCGACGGCCCGTACGCGGAGACCCGTGAGCAGCTCGGCGGCTACTATCGGGTCTGGGCTCGGGATCTCGACGAGGCCATCGCCCTCGCGGCGCGCATTCCCGCGGCGCGCACCGGCTGCGTCGAAGTGCGGCCGCTCATGGACACCAGCGCCTACGTGTAGAAGGGGTCGGAAGAGGAAGCGGCCATGGAAACCACCTCGTTTGCTTCGTTCATGCGAGAAGACCGTGGTCGCGTGCTCTCCGCGCTCATCGCCCGCGCCGGCGGCGACTTCCAGATGGCGGAGGACGCGCTCTCCAGCGCGCTGGAGCAGGTGCTACGCGAGGGCACTCCGCCCCATGCCTCGCTCGGCGCCTGGGTGCACGGCGTGGCGAAACACCGACTGGTGGACGCACAGCGGCGCGCGCGGATGATGGACCGTCACCACGCCGCGCTGGCTTCGAGCGAGCCCGACGAAGGGTACGAGCTGGTCGATGCGGAAGCGGTCGGCGATGAACGGCTGCGCTTGCTCTTCACCTGCTGCCACCCGGCGCTCGCGAGAGAAGCGCAGGTGGCGCTCGCGCTGCGCACGCTCGGCGGTCTCTCCACCGAAGAAGTTGCGCGCGCCTTCCTGGTGAGCGGGCCCACCATGGCCGCCCGCCTGGGCCGCGCCAAGGAGAAGATTCGCGCCGCGAAGATTCCCTACGTGGTGCCGGAGCCGGGCGACCTGCCGGAGCGCCTCGACGCCGTGTTGCAGGTCATCTACCTGATCTTCAACGAGGGCTACGCCTGCACCCGCGGCGAGATGCTGCACCGGCGCGACCTGTGCGCGGAAGCGCGACGACTGGGTGAGCTCACGGTGGCGCTGCTGCCCGACTCGCCCGATCCGAAGGCGCTCCTGGCGCTGATGCTGCTCATCGACGCGCGAAGAGACGCCCGCAGCGACGAGAGCGGACGTGAGCTCATCGCCCTCGAGCAGCAAGACCGCACCCGCTGGAGCCGGGACGACATCCGGGCCGGTGACGCGCTCCTTCGGGAGGCCCTCGAGCTCGGCCCACCCTCGACCTGGGCCATCGAAGCGGCCATCCAGGCGGTCCACGGTCACGCCACGAGCTACGCGGAGACGGACTTCGCGCAGATCGCAGCTTTGTACGCCTCGCTCCTCGAGCGCTGCGACACGCCGGTGGTGCGCCTCAACGCGGCGGTGGCCCAGGGACGGGCGCGGGGCGCAGAGGTTGGCCTCGAGGCCCTCTCCGCCATCGAAGGCGACTTGGGCCAAACGCACATGTACTGGGCAGCCCGCGCGGAGCTGCTGCGCCAGCTGGGCCGCCCGGAGGCAAAAGCCGCGTATGCGCGCGCCATCGAGCTCGCGGGCAACGATGCCGAGCGACGGTTCCTGGAGCGACGGGCAGCAGGATAAGAGGGGCCGGGCGCGACCCGGGCGCGACCGCTGCCCGAGCTACGAAAGGCCGAAGATCCCTCAGGAAAACGCCAAAGGGCGCGGGCATATGCCTTGCTCGATGGGTTTTCATGAAAACGAATCCTCGAGGCCTCCTCCGTGCATCCTCTTCCGCAGCCGCGACCGTCCTGGTCGTGCTGCTCGCCACCGCATGCAAAGGCAAGCTCCTCGGCGGCAAGGACGCCGGCGCCGGCACTGCGGGGATCGACGCCAAGGACAACGACGCGGCGGTGGTGGCCCTGGCCAAGGCAGCGCTGGCGTGTCCCACCGGTTCCGGATCGGAGCTCTTCCAGTACGAGTGCCCGGCCTACAAGACGTGGCAGGAGGGCAAGGGGCTCACGTCGGCGGCTCCGACGCTGGTGAACATGATCGAGGATCCCTCGCCGCGGGTTCGCCTGCTGGCCACCAGCGGCCTCTCCAACAGCGACGCGTATCGCGAGGACAAGATCCTGGCGACGCGGGTGGTGGCGGCAGCCGAAGCCGAGCGCGATACCACCGTGGCCGGCAGCGTGGGCGAGCGCGTGGCGCGCATCAAGGTCGGCAAGACCGGCCTCTTCGATCGCGTCGCGGCCATCGGCAAGACCCATCCGGTCACCGCCATGCGCCGGGCCATCGCCAGCAGCCTCCTGTTCGCCAACAGCGACTCGAAGCAGGTCTTCGACTACACGGTCGCCCTGGCCAAGGACACCGATCCCGACGTGCGAGGCGCCGCAGTGAGCGCCTTCTGGGTGGGCGGATCGTTCTCGCGCACCGACACGTGCAAGGTGTGGGAGTCGCACCTCGAAGACAGCAAGGCGAGCATCGCCGGCAGCGCGGCCTCGAGCCTCGGAGGCTACCGTGGCTGTGGTCCGCAGTTCGACTCGCTCATCAACGCGACCCAGAAGGGCGTCACCGGCGTGGCGCGCGAGGAGTCCGGTTTCGTGCGGGGTCTCGCTTCGGCCTGCGAGAGCGGCGAAGCGAGCGCCCCCCAGCGCGCCAAGGCGCTGGCCTTGGCCAAGACCCTCACCAGCGACAAGGCGAGCCACGTGTTCGTCCGCACCGGCGGTCTGAATGCGGTCGCCAAGTGCGACCCCACCGGCGGCAAGGCGTTCATCGCCGGCTTCACCAAGGACAAGGAGAAGTGGGTTGGCGAAGAGGCCGTGAAGCTCCTGGCCGCGAAGAAGAAGTAGTCCTACAGGGCGGCCACGTAGGCCCGGCCGAACTCCAAGGGCGAAGGACGGTCGGCCGGGTTCATGGCGGTGGCGGCGCGAAGCACCTTGGCCATGGCCGCGGGCCACTGGGCGAGGCGACGCGGATCTTCGAAGGGATCCCGGCGCATGTGGGCGATGATGCGGTCGCGCGCGTTGTCGATCTCGTCGAAGAACGAGCTGCCGGTGGTGACGTTGTAGATGGTGCCGGCGAGGGCGTACACGTCGGAGCGCGGGTCGAGCTCCACCGGATCGAGCACCTGCTCGGGGGCGATGTATCCAGCGGTACCGGCCACGAAGCGGCCGCTGGCGTCGGCCGGCACCTTGATGGCGCGCACCATGCCGAAGTCGATGACCACCGAGGCGAGCGGATGGGCGATGGCCGGGTTGCGGTGCTTCTCCGGGTCGAAGCGTTCTCCGCCGGAGAGCGGCAGACGGAGCCAGATGTTGGCCGGCTTGATGTCGCGGTGCACCAGCCCCGCGCCATGGAGCGCCGCGAGACCGGCGCACGATTCCAGCACCACTTGCCGCATCTCGAAGAGCGACATGGGGTGAGCCTGGGAGTACTGCTTGAGGTCGGCGCCGATGAGATACTCGAGCACCAGGAACGGCACGCCGCTCTCGACCCCGCGATCGATGATGTTGGCGACGTTCGGGTGGTACAGACCGGCGAGCGCGTTGGCCTCTTCCACGAACGATGCGAGGATGCCCTCGCGCTCCACGTCGTTGGCGTTGGCGAGCGCCTCGGCCTTGGGGATCTTGAGCACGAAGAACCGGTCGGCGCCGGGCTTGCGCACCAGCCACACGCTCCCGATGCCGCCTTCGCCCAGCGGCTTGATGAGCTCGTAGCCGGCGATGAGCTTGGGCTCTTCCTTCTTGGGCGGGAGCTTGGGCGGCGGCGTGCGCTCGATGGCGCCGCGCACCGCGGCCTCGAGCAGCGCCGAGGCAACGGGCCCCAGCGAAGCGAACCACACGTCGAGCATGGAGAGCTCACGACCACGAATGGCGCGCGAAAGCAGGCCGGCCACGCGCGGCGCGTTCTCGGTGGCGCTCCGGGAGAGCGAGTCGGCGGCGCTCTCGGCGCTCGCGGGGTGGAGCGCCTTCACCGGATCGGCCAACGCGCCGTGGAGGCGGTCCGCAGCGATCACCAACGCCAGGCACTGCGACTCGATGTCGGCGTCGGTTCCGCTGGCGCCGCCGAAGGCCTCGAGCGTCTGCGAGAGCTCCATGAGGGCGTGCGAGAGCTCGGTATCGACCGCATGAAGTGCGGCCAGCGCCTCCGAGGTACCCACGCCCCAGCGGCCTTCCGCCTCGCCGCGCG
>JABFRG010000553.1 GCA_013141295.1 Polyangiaceae bacterium | reverse complement strand
TCGAGGCGCACCTCGGCCACCGTGCGCACGCTGCAGTCGGGTCCGGCGAAGTTGGGCGGAAGCCAGTCCGGCAGGTGCACGTCCACCGGGTAGCGATGCTCCCCGGCCGGCAGGCCGCCGGGCGGGAGGTCGACCTTGAAGGGCAGCACGAGCATGTCGCGAATCACGACCGTGCGATTCTTTCCGCCGCCGTAGCCCGCCACCGCCTGGGTGCGAAAGCAGATGAACAGGTGCTCGGCGCGCTCGATGCGATCCGGAGCCACCACCCGCAGCTGCCCGCGATTGAGGCCTCCGGCGGTGAGCGTACCTTCCTCCATGAACAGCTCGAAACGGCAGGTGGGAAAGAGCGACATCACGCGCAGCGTACCTCGCTCATCGACGCGCCACCAGGAAGCGCACGAACGCCACCGCCACCACGCCCACGAAGGTGAGCCCCACCAGCGGATGCGCCACCACGACCGACGCGGCGCACACCACGGAGAGCGCCGCCGCCACGATGGGCACCAGCGGATAGAGCGGCACCCGAAATGGGCGCACCAGGTCCGGCTCGGAACGACGAAGGCGCATCATGGAGAGGCTGGCGAGCGCGTAGAGCACCAGCGCACCGAGCACCGACAGGTTGATGAGATCACCGGTCTTGCCGGAGAGAATGGCGACGATGCCGCAGGCCATGTTGAGGAGCAACGCCGGCACTGGCGTCCGACGCTTCGGATGCACGCGCCCGAGCACGCGCGGCAGGTAGCCGGCGCGACCGAACTCCATGGTGACCCGGCCGGCGGCCAGCACGATGCCGTGAAACGACGCGACCAGGCCGAAGAGACCGATGAGCACCAGCAAGTGGAAGAGCAGATGCGAAGGCCCCACCACCTGTCCGAGCGCCAGCGGGAGCGGGGAGTCGCTGGCTTCGCCGCCGCCCGGCGGGTACACCACGGCGGGCCACCCGGCGATGCCCGCGGAACAGATCAGCACCGCGAAGGCGAGCACCACCAGGGTGCCCATGGCCATGACGAAGCCCCGAGGAATGTCCCGCTCCGGACGCTTGGCTTCCTCGGAGACGTTGGTGATGCCCTCGATGCCCAGGTAGAACCAGACCGCGAAGGGAAGCGCCGCGAAGACGCCCCATGCCCCGTGGGGGAGCGCATCGTTGGCCAGCGCCGCGTAGCTCACCCGCGGCCCGGTCATGGCGAAGTAGACGAGCAGCTCGCCCACCGCCAGCACCGTGAGGAGGAGCTCGAGCATCGCCGAGAGCGCCACGCCCCAGGCGTTCACCGCGGTGAAGATGACGTAGGCGCCGATGGCCAGCGCGGTCTTCGGCACCGAGGGGAAGAAGAGCTGAAAGTAGGCGCCGATGGCGGCGGCGATGGCCGGCGGGGCGAACACGAACTCGACCCACTGCGCCACGCCGGCAAGGAGCCCCACCCGCTCGCCGAAAGCCCGTGAAGCATACACGAATGCGCCTCCGGCCCGGGGAATGGCGCTGCCCAGCTCAGCGTAGGCCAGCACGAACGTCACATAGAGCACCGTCACGATAGCCGTGGCGATGCCCATCCCCAGAGTGCCGCCCTCCGGCAGCCCCAGGTTCCACCCGAAGTACATGCCGGAGATGACGTAGCCCACGCCCAGGGCCCAGATGAGCACCGGCCCCAGCGTGCGCTTCAGGGCGGGCGAACCGTCAGACGCACTGGCGGCCGCCTCCTCGGTCACAACGCGAGCCGGAAGTGAATCGCCTTGGGGCGGGTGAGGTGGTCGAAGCCGAGGGCGCTGAGGGAGACGCCGCGGCCGGAGTCCTTCACGCCGGTCCAGGGGAGCGCCGGATCGAGAGCGTCGCAGCGATTCATGTACACCGTGCCGAACTCGAGGGCGCGCGCCATGCGCTCGGCGCGGGCAGCGTCCTGGGTCCACACGCTGGCGGTGAGACCCAGCCGGGCGTCGTTCATCTTCGCCAGCGCCTCTTCCTCCGAGTCCACCGGCGTCACCGGCAGGATGGGCCCGAACGCCTCTTCGCGCATGAGCCGCGCGGTCTGCGGTACGTCGGCCAGGAGCGTGGGCAAGAAGAAGCGCCCCTGCCCTTCCCGCGCTTTGCCGCCGGCGACGAGCCGCGCGCCGGCAGCCGTGGCGTTCTCCACCAGGGCCGCGAGCTCCGCCACGTGGTACGGCTGCGCGATGGGCCCGAGGCTGGTCTTGGCGTCGAAGGGATCGCCCAGCACGTAGCCGCTCACCAGGGGCTCGGCCAGCTCCAGGAACTTCGCGTACACCGAGCGGTGCACGTACACGCGCTCCACCGCGCAGCAGCTCTGACCGGCGTTGTAGATGGCGCCGTCGACGATGTTCTCCACCGTCTTCGCCAGATCGCAGTCTTCGGCCACGTACGCCGGATCGTTACCCCCGAGCTCGAGGCCGACGCCCACGAACGATTGCGCGGCGGCCGCCTGGATGCGATGGCCGCCCAGCACCGAGCCGGTGAACACCACGTAGCCGACCCGGCGATCACCGACGATGCGTTCGCTGGTGGGGTGATCGCAGTGGAGCGCCTGCACCAGGTTCGAGGGCGCGCCCGCCTCGGCGAACGCCCGGGCGAAGTGCTCGCCGACCAGCGGACTGCGCGGCGAGTGCTTCACGATCACCGCATTGCCGGCGAGGATGGCGGGGATGACCGCGTTGACGGCGGTGAGGAGCGGGTAGTTCCAGGCGGGCAGGTTGAACACCACCCCCAGCGGCACCTTGGCGATGCGACGCTCGAAGTTCTCCACCTTGGGGAGCACGATGTCGGCGAGCGATGCATCGGCGATGGAGATCATGTGGCGCGCGCGCCCGGCCATGCCGCGCACCTCGCCGAGCGCTTGCGAGAGCGGCTTGCCCATCATGCGCGAGATGTCGGCTGCGATGGCTTCGGCCTTGCCCTCCATGGCCTGTAC
>JABFRG010000153.1 GCA_013141295.1 Polyangiaceae bacterium | reverse complement strand
CCCACCACGGACCGCGCGCTGGTGCTCCTCGCATGCGGGGCCACCGGCTATGGCCTGAGCTTGCGCCTGTACCTGTTGGCGCAACGGCGCATCGGCGCGGCGCGCACCGCCTCGGTGTTCGCCCTCGCGCCGTTCGTGGGCGCGGTCCTGGCCTGGGCGCTGGGCGATCGCGCGGGAACCGGGAGCCTCGCCGCCGGCGCGGCGCTGTTCGGTCTCGGCACCTGGCTGCATCTCACCGAGCGACACCGGCACGCGCACGTGCACGAAGCGACGCGCCACGCGCATCCGCACCGCCACGACGACGGGCACCACGACCACACCCACGACGTGTACCCCGAAGGCGAGCACTCCCATGAGCACGCTCGCGTTCGGCTGGAGCACGCGCACGAGCATGGCGAAGATTTGCACCACCGGCACACCCACTCCTGAGGCGCGCGGCAGGCTTACAGGAGGGCCGCTTTCGAGTAGGCTTCGCCCGCACGATGACTACCTCAGTATTCCTCCGATCGCCTTC
Organism: Polyangiaceae bacterium; assembly: GCA_013141295.1. Lineage (GTDB taxonomy): Bacteria > Myxococcota_A > Polyangia > Polyangiales > Polyangiaceae > JABFRG01. Next base: position 2,408 of record JABFRG010000153.1, on the reverse strand, counting down.
GCGCCCGGCGCGCGGGTCGGTCCTCTCCGTCGCCCTCCTGGTGGCGGTCCTCGGTGCGTGCGGTGGCAAAGAGCCCAACACGCCCCATGTCGATTCCCTTTCCGACGCAGGAGCATCGAATACGATCATGGACGCCGCCAGCAAGACCGCGCAAACGAGCAATCCCATCCTCGCCAAGTGGGAGGGCCCCAACGGAGGCGTCCCCGCCTTCGATCGCGTCAAGGTGGCCGACCTCGGCCCCGCCCTCGAAGAAGCCATGAAGGGTAAGCTCGCCGATATCGAGCGCATCGCCAGCGATCCCGCGGCCCCCACCTTCGAGAACACCATCGCCGCCCTGGAGCGCGCCGGAAAGCCGCTGGAGCGTGCGCTGGCCATCTACGGCATCTACACGTCGACCATGAACGACGACGCGGTGCAGGCCATCCAGCGCGACATGGAGCCCAAGCTCGCCGCCCTCGACGACACCATCGGTCAGAACCGGAAGCTCTTCGATCGCGTGGCCGCGGTGTACGACGCTCGCGACAAGCTGGGGCTCACCCCCGAGCAGTCCCGCCTCTTGTGGCTCGACTACGTGGGATTCGTTCGGGCCGGCGCCAAGCTCACGCCCGAGGCCAAGAAGAAGATCTTCGACCTCAACCAGAAGCTCGCCGGGCTCTACACCAAGTTCAGCCAGAACATCCTGGCCGAAGAGGGGAGCCAGATGGTGGTCCTCGACAAGGAAGAAGACCTGGCGGGCCTCCCCGAGCCGCTGAAGAAGTCGGCGGCTGCGGCCGGTGAGAGCCACGGACACAAGGGCAAGTTCGTCATCACCAACACGCGTTCCAGCGTGGATCCGTTCCTCGCGTACGCTTCGCGCCGCGATCTTCGCGAGAAGGTGTGGCGCATGTTCGAGATGCGCGGCGACAACGGCGACGTCCACGACAACAACGCCATCATCGGCGAGATCCTGAAGCTCCGCGCCGAGCGCGCCAAGCTCCTCGGGTATCCCACGCACGCGCACTACCGCCTCGAGCTCAGCATGGCGAAGACCCCCGAGCACGCCATGTCGCTCATGGAAGCGGTGTGGAAGCCGGCGGTGGCCCGGGTGCACGAGGAAGTGGCCGACATGCAGAAGGTCGCCGACAAGGAGAAGGCGAACCTGAAGATCGAGGCCTGGGACTATCGCTACTACGCCGAGAAGGTGCGCAAAGCGAAGTACGATCTCGATCAGAACGAAGTGAAGCCGTATCTCTCGCTGGAGTCGCTGCGCGAGGGCATGTTCTGGGTCGCCGGTGAGCTCTTCGGCTTCCACTTCGAAGAAGTGAAGGACGGCAGCGTCTCGGTGTACCACCCGGACGTGCGCGCGTTCCGCGTCACCGGGGCCGGCGGCAAGCACGTGGGCTACTGGTATTTCGACCCCTACGCGCGGCAGGGCAAGAGCTCCGGCGCGTGGATGAACGAATATCGCGCGCAGTCGCGCATCGACGGCGACGTGCCGGTCATCGTCTCCAACAATGCCAACTTCGTCAAAGGCGCGCCCGGCGAGCCGGTGCTCATCAGCTGGGACGACGCGCGCACCCTCTTTCACGAGTTCGGGCACGCGCTGCACGGTCTCAACTCCAACGTCACCTATCCGCAGGTGGCCGGCACCAGCGTAGCGCGCGACTACGTGGAGTTCCCGTCGCAGCTCCTCGAACGCTGGCTCTCCACGCCGGAGGTGCTGGGCCGCTTCGCGCTCCACTACCAGACCAAGAAGCCGATTCCGCCGGAGCTGGTGCAAAAGCTCGCCAAGAGCGACAAGTTCAACCAGGGCTTTCTCACGGTGGAGTACCTCTCGAGCGCGCTCATCGACATGAAGATGCACCTTCAGGTGGACAAGCCGGTCGATGCCCGGGCCTTCGAGAAGGAGACGCTGGCGAGCCTGGGGATGCCCAAGGAGATGATCATGCGGCACCGCTCGCCGCACTTCGGTCACGTGTTCTCCGGCGAGGGATACTCGGCCGGCTACTACAGCTATCTCTGGGCCGACACGCTCTCTGCCGACGCCTACGAAGCCTTCCTGGAAGGCAAGGGGCCCTACGACAAGGACGTCGCGAAGCGCCTCCACGACAAGGTCTTCTCGGTCGGCAACTCCATCGACGCCGCCGAAGGCTACCGCGGCTTCCGCGGTCGCGACGCCGGTATCGGCGCGCTCATGCGCCATCGCGGCTTTCCGGTCCCCAAGGAAGACGCCAAGGCGGCGAAGAAGTGAAGCGCGCGCTGCTCGTCTGCGTCGCCCTTGCGCAGGCGTCGGGCTGCGACGCGAAGAAGGCCGCGCCGGCGGCGGAGATCGCTCCGCCCTCGGCCTCCGCGGTGCCCACGCCTACGCCGACGACCACCGCGACCGTGGCTGCTGCACCCAAACCCATTCCCGATCGCATCGGGTGTCA
>JABFRG010001006.1 GCA_013141295.1 Polyangiaceae bacterium | reverse complement strand
CCTCTTGCGTGCACATTGCACACAAACCTGCGTCCCTTCCTCCCCCGATGTTTCTCCGCACTCACTAGGCGCGACGCTGCGCCTGCCCGAAGCCTGAAGCCCTGAGCCTCGAGCCCGAAGCCTGCCCTTCTCCGAAGCCTCCAGGTCGGCTAGGGCATCCAACTCCACGCTCCCGCTCCCCGAGGCAAATTGCATGCACAAGGAAACTTCCACGTTCACCATCCACGTTGAACTTTCCGCGGAATTCGACGAGAACTACGAGGGTGACAACGACGGCTACGCGTGGCTCGAGCGCTTTCGGGGTCGCGTCCAACCGAGGCTCCTGCGGGCGGTCTACGACGCGATTCGCGCCGAAGAGGCCTTCCAGGCGGTGCCCACGTCGCGCGGCCACAGCCCCGACGAGCACGCGACGATCGCTGTAACGTACAAGGATTCATGAACGACCGCCGCATCGAGGACATTCGCTTCGCCGACGTCATGACGTTCCTGGCGGTCCATCGGAACCGCTCGGTCACGGCGGCCGCGCGCGAGCTCTCGGTGACCGCCTCCCAGGTGAGCAAGGCCATCGCCCGCCTGGAATCGGCGCTCCGTACCCCCCTGTTCATTCGGGGAACGCGCGGTGTGGCGCCGAGCCCCACCGCCCTGCGGCTGATTCCGCGGCTCGAAGAGCTGGTGGCCAAGGCGCGCGATCTCGAGCGTCAGGACGAGACCGACGAGCAGCTGTGCATCGCGGCGCCCTCCTACCTGTGCATGGGCTTCTTCGGCGCGGTGGTGAACGCACTGCCGGCGGCCCGGGTCCGCTGCCTCGAGGTGGGACCGGCCTTCATTCGCGCCTACGCCAGCGAGAACATGTTCCAGGTGGCGCTCACGCTGGGCGAGCAGCGCCTCACGCCGGCGTGGGTGAGCCAATCGGTGGGCGAGGTGCGGTCCAGCCTGTTCACCACCAAGAAAGTCGCCGACGAGATCGGCCCCAAAGCCACCGCCGAGGCGGTCCGCAAGGTGCCCTTCGTCATCCCCCTCTACAACGCCGGCGGCGAATTCCTGCCCGGCGACGATGGCTGCCCGCTGGCGCGCGAGGACCGCATCCGCGGCCACGAAGCCGCCACCTATGGGGTGGCCCTGGAAATCGCCGCCTACGCCGACATGCTGGTGTTCGGGCCGGTGAACGCCGCCCGGGCCTACGTCGAGGCTTCTCGATTGGTGGAAGTTCCCGTAAAGGGCTGGCGTGTGACGAGCGATCTCTACCTTCACGCCAACGCCAACCGCGTCATGGGCCCGGTGCACAAGCGCCTGGTCAAAGCGCTGGAAGAGGCGGTGAAGCTCACCGCCCTGCCGGAGCCCATCGAGACATGATCACCGACCTCGAACCGATGCGCGACCGGTGCATCACGCTGCTCCAGGAGCTCATTCGCATTCCCTCGGTGAACCGCGGCAGCTTCGAGGTGAGCGACGGGAACGAGCGCCCCTGCGCCGAGCTCCTCGCCACGTTCCTGCGCGAAGCCGGCCTCGAGCCCAAGCTGCTCGAGGGCGACAAGAACCGCACCAACGTGGTGGCGCGCCTCAAGGGCACCGGCAAGAAGCCGCCGCTGCTGCTCAACGCCCACCTCGACGTGGTGGAGGCGGACGAGACCGAGTGGTCGCGCCCGCCGTTTTCCGGCGAAATTCACGACGGCTACGTGTGGGGCCGCGGCACCATCGACATGAAGCACATGGCGGCCATGAGCGCCTGCACGCTGGCCCTGCTCGCGGCGCGCAAGGAGCCGCTGGACCGCGACGTCATCTTCGCCGGCGTGGCCGACGAAGAGGCGGGCTGCCGCCGGGGCGCGACGTACCTGGTGGAGCAGCACCCCGACGAAGTACGTGCAGAGTACATGCTCGGCGAGGTGGGAGCCTTCTCGCTCTACTTCCTGGGCAACACCTTCTACCCCATCCAGGTGGCCGAGAAGGGCACCTGCTGGGTCGAGGCCAAGCTCACCGGCGACGCCGGCCACGGCTCCATGCCCAACCCCGAGAGCGCCGTCATCAAGCTCGGGCGCGCCATCTCGCGACTCGGGAAAAAGCGGCTTCCGGTGCATCCGACGGCGGTGGTGGAGCGCTTCGTCCACGGCCTCTCCGCGAAGATGCCCGCCCCCCATCGGGCCATCATGCGGCGGCTCACCACCCCGCAGGTGGCCGGCCTCATCCTCGACACACTGGTGCGCGAGCCCTCGCAGCGGCGCTCCTTCGGCGCCATGCTCTCCAACACCGCATCGCCCACGGTGGTGCGCGCCGGGAGCAAGACCAACGTCATCCCCGGCTTCGCGACGGTGGAGATCGACGGCCGCACGCTGCCCGGGCAAAGCGACGCCGCGTTCCTGGACGAGCTCCGGGCGGCCCTCGGCGAGGACGCGGAGCTCCGCGTGATGCACTCGGCGCCGCCCGTCGAAGCCTCCTCGGAGACCCTGCTTTTTCAGCACCTTTCCGCGCAAATTCGCAAGCACGACCCGCTCGGCACCCCGCTCCCGTATCTCATCCCGGGGTTCACCGACGCCAAGGCGTACTCGCGGCTCGGCACGCACTGCTACGGCTTCTCGCCGGTGCGCTTCGACCCCACCGCCGACATCGCGTTCACCCGCATGTACCACGGCAAAGACGAGCGCGTTCCGGTGGACGGCCTGCGCTGGGGCTTCGGCGTTCTTTACGACACGGTTCTCTCGTTCTGCCGCGCGAGCTGACGTCAAGAGCAGACGCGAAGGAAACGATTGCGCGCCGCCCCTCGGCTGCCAGAGGCCCCACCGGGTTCGTGTGTGCCGATGTCGGCGAGACCCACGGGAGGCCGCAAAAGAAGGCAGATCGTCCGTTCTGCCCGACGCTCGCCGGGCGCCCCGAAGGCCCCCACGGCCCGCCCGAGGCGGAAGAGAAAAGCTCTCGGAACCGCTACCCATTGCGTCGCGGCACCCCATTCATATAGAACCGATAGAGGTTCTTCACGACTCGTCGAGTCGCACGAGGGCCGGGCGAACCCGCAGTAATGCGTCGGGAGGCATCGGATGGTCAATCCGCAGATGGTGATGTACGAGGAGGAGTTCAATCAGATCCAGACGGTCGTCGACCGCTTGGTTCGTGACGCGAACGCCAAGGTCGTCGCCATCGTCGACAAGAATGGGCAGCTCATCGCCGGTGGTGGGGACATCGACAACGTCGATACGACGAGCCTCGCGTCCCTCCTCGCTGGCAACGTGGCAGCGACCGGTGGGATGGCGAAACTACTCAAGGAAAATGAGTTTGCGACGCAGTTCCACGAGGGCGAGAAAGCCAACATCTACATTCAGCTGGTGGGCCGGCAGGTCATCGTGGTCGTCATCTTCGACGCCCGCAGCAGCCTCGGTCTGGTTCGCCTCCGCGTCAAAAAAGGCGGCGACGAGCTGAACAACATCTTCGAAGCGTTGTCGAAGAAGGTGGCCCAGCCCGGCAAGGACTCTCCCTTCGCCGAGATCACCGACGAAGACATCGACAACCTTTTCAATGACTGAGTTCGCGCGCGGAGTCGTCCGATGAGCTTCATCAACTACATGGCGCGGGAGATCAACTGCAAGCTCGTGTACTACGGGCCGGGTCTCTGCGGCAAAACGACGAATCTGCAGTACATCTACGAGCGCACGAACCCCGAAGCGAAGGGCAAGATGATCAGCCTCGCGACGGAAACGGAGCGAACGCTGTTCTTCGACTTCCTGCCCCTCTCGCTCGGCGAGATCCGCGGGTTCAAGACGCGCTTCCACCTCTATACCGTCCCGGGGCAGGTCTTCTACGACGCCTCCCGCAAGCTCATTTTGAAGGGCGTCGACGGGGTCATCTTCGTGGCCGACTCGCAGATCGAGCGCACGGAAGCGAACCTCGAGTCGGTGGAGAACCTGCGCGGCAACCTCGCCGAGCAGGGCTACTCCCTCGACAAGCTTCCGTACGTCATCCAGTACAACAAGCGCGATCTCCCCAACGTCGCGTCGGTGGAAGAGCTTCGACAGATGCTCAACCCCACCAACCAGCCGGACTTCGAAGCCGTCGCGCGCACTGGCGTGGGCGTCTTCGACACCCTCAAGGCGGTGGCCAAGCTGGTGCTCACCGAGCTCCGCAAGGGCGGCACCTGAGCCGTTAGCCAACTGACGCGAGGCGCCACTCCTTCCGAGCGACGCCGGCGAAACACGGGGGATTGAATCGAGAAAGCGGACCTCGCGCGATGGTCCGCTGTTTGCTTTGGGGCGCAGCATGCGTAGCTCGTGCTCGTTCGCCCTCGCCCTCGCTGGAATCTTCGCCTGCAGCTCCTCGCCCACGGCCTCATCCGCAGACGCGGGGGCCGCGACCGACGGCGGAACGCAGGTCGGCGACGCCGGGGCCGAAGCGGGCGATGTCGCGTGCGCCGCCGAAGGAGCCACCATCCAGCAAGGCCTGGACGCCGAGCGAGCCCGGCAAAAGCTGCAACATGCAGTCATTGGCCTGGAGACGCCTCGCTGCGGCAAGCGCGTCTTCCTCAGCCACGATCCGGCGGCCAAGACCACCGTCACCGAGGCGTCGCTCTGGCGCGTCGGTAGCATCACCAAAACCTTCGTCTCTGCGGTGATCCTCGATCTGGCGGCGAACGGAAAGCTGGGCCTGGACGACACCCTCGACAAGTTCGTCCCCACGTTCCCCAACGCAGCGGGCATCACCGTGCGCCAGCTGATGAACCACACCAGCGGCATCTTCAACTACACCACCGGCAAGGAGTTCGCAGACGCGCTCGCCGCCGACCCGAAGCGCAAGTACACCGGCGCCGAGCTCCTGGCCTTCGCCACGCCCCACCCGCCGAGCTTCGAGCCAGGCAAGAGCTGGGAGTACTCCAACACCAACTACGTGCTCCTGGGGTTGGTCGCCGAGAAGGTGGAGAGCGCGCCCATCGCCTCGGTGGTGCGGACGAAGGCTTTGCAAAAGGCCGGGCTCGCGCACACGTTCCTCGACGGCAGCGAACCTTCGACCGGCGACATGACACCGGGGTTCTTGGGCAAACAGGAGGTGACGAACCTCTACGATCCGTCCTCGGCGTGGACCGCCGGTGCCATGGTCTCCACGCCCGGCGATCTCCTCGACTGGGTGCACGCCCTGTACGGCTCCGAGCGCGTGCTCTCGGCCGCCTCGCAGGCCTCCCTCCGCACGCTCGTGCCGAAGGCCGGCTACGGCCTGGGCGTGGAGCAGATTCCGGCCACGAACACGCTCGGGAACGGCGCCGGGTGGGGCCACGGCGGAAGCATCGCCGGCTTCCAGAGCCAAGCCTTCTGGTTCGAGGGCTCGAACGTCGGCCTCGTCACCATCGTCGACGACACCAGGGGCGACCCCAACGCGTTGAGCATCGTCGCGCTCCAGTCGCTCTCCGAGTAGCCGCAGTCGACGTTCCCCCGTCGGGCGACCGCCCCGGGCGCGCCCGCAACTTGCCCACCGTCGCTGCGCGTAAGTCTCGAGAAACCAGGGTTTTCCGATGCTCGCACGGCGGCATGTGGCTTGCGCTACAGCCCTTCATGCGGACCCGAGGCACCTACGGCGCGGTTGCGGTGGCGAGCGCGCTGGCGCTGACGGGCTCGGCGACCTCCGAAGCGCGCCTGTCGACGACGGAGCGGGATGCGTCGCACACCATCGCGAGAGGCGAGACGAGCTGCGCGAGCGTTCTTCGGGAGGTCGACCGGATCGTCCTCGCTCCTCCGCAGGGCGAAGACGCCAACGCCGCCCACGGGCGCCTGCGAAATGCAGCGGACGCGGCCGACTGCCGGGCGCAGATCTCCGCGCGTGCGCTCCAGGCCCCCTGCGGCGCCGGCCTCGGCATCGTCACTTCCGCGCTCTTCGGACATCGCGCGACGGCGCCTTCCGAGGTGGTGCCCCACGTCGCGCGCGCGGTACGCGAGCTCGAACACGGGGACGGCGCCTGCGTGCAGGCGGTGCTCCCCTCCGTGCAATACGTCACGAAGGTGGATCGTAGCCTGGTCGACGCGGTCTCTGCGTTGCGCCGGTTTCCCGGCGTGAACGCGCGGAGCGCCCGCTTGCTCACCTTGGGCTCGCTCTCCTTCGTCGCCCGGAGCGCGGGCGATCGAACGCTCCAGAGCGCCATCGAAGAAACGCTATTGAGCGAGCTCCGCGCCAGGCCCACCGACGACGTTGCCATCGACGCGGTGGGAAACGCCGCCTGCGAGCGGTGCCAGCCGAGCCTCGACCCGGCGCGCAGGTCCAACGACGCGTGGGTACGGGGGGCGGCAGCGACCTCGGACCGCTTCATCCCCAGTGCGCGCGCGGCCAGCCGCATGTGCGCGGCGCTCGGTGACGCGGCCTCGCACGTTCGCGCGGAAGCGGCCTGGGCATTGAGCTTCGGCGTTTCCGCCATGGACGCGCGGCGCACGTGCTTGACGCACGCGGTCCGCACCGACGCCGACCTGACCGTGCGCTTGGCAGCCGCGCGGGCGCTCACGGTGCTCGCCTCGGTGTCGTCCAGCGTCGCACGGTCGCTCGACGACCTTCACGACGAGAGCCTGCCGACGGAGGTGCGCATCGTGATCCTCGAGCACCTCACCAGCAGCACGAAGGCGCCGATCGAGGAGAACAGCCTCGCCCCGAACGCCGCCAAGGGCACCTGACCCCCGCACACCGAAAGCACGCTCCCATGAACACTCGAACCCGCTCCAAGCTTCTCACCCTCTCTTTCGCAGCCTGCTGCGCGGTGCTGGCCATCGGCGAGGCCGGCGATGCACAGGCTGCGCCCCCCGGCGCAGGGCGCGGTCCTGGCGCGGGGCGCGGCGAGGCAGCAGACCCGGCGCGGCCCGGCGTGCCGCAACGTAGGCTCGACTTCGCGTCGCCCGCCCTCCGCGCGCGCATGAACGCGCGCATCAAGAAGAACGGCCAGGACATCAGCGGCGCGGACGCGCTCGCCAAGTTCGATCCCGACGAGACGCTCGAGCTCGGCGACGGGAAGAAGATAACCGTCAAGGAGCTGGTGACCGCCATCGACGAGAGCGAAAAGGAAGCTTCGGCGCAAGGAGCGTCGCTCCAGACCTTGCCGGGAAACCGTTGGCACAAGCTCACCACCGAGGCCAAGCAGAAGGCGCAACAGGTGGAGCTGGTGGAGGAGCTCAGCGTTCTGAAGCAACGACTCGCCGAGGTGACCAACAAGTATCGCTGCACCGGCGCGGGCTGCACGCCCGCAGTGAAGGAGCGGCCGATTCACTGGAACAAGGAGAAGGGCGACAGGGACACAGTTGCGGTCTACACAGATTTCACCGCCACCGAGAAGACCCCCGACGTCAGCATGGCGAGCTGCGGCGTGACCTGGGACAACGGTCTCTACATCATGGGCCATCAGCTATCGCTCCTGAAGTTCGACGCCGACACCAACGTCAAGAAGGCCGACGGCAAGTTCACGGCGGGCGCACGCGCGAGCCTCAAGGTGCTGGGGGCGGCTCAGCCGGTTTGGAAGAAAGAGGCGTCGTTCACCGCGACCAAGCTCGACCGAACGCTCACCACCCCCGACGTCACCGTCGACATTCCGATCATCGCCATCGTGCGCGTCTCCGGTGGAATCCAGGGCAGCCTGACCCTCGGGCTGAACCCCAACGCCTCGGCGTCGGCCGACGCCAACGGCCTTCGATGCGCGGTCGGGGCCTCGCCCGAGCTCGCGGTCAACGTGACCCCGCACGTGAGCATCATCGTGGGCATCAAGAAGCTGGCGACGCTCGCCGAGGGCGGCGTCAAAGCCGACCTCACCGTGGCCTCGGCGGCGCTCCCCACCAGCATCGGGCTCTTGCTGCAGCCGGAAGGGCCGTCGATGGCGCTCGACTTCAAGAGCGATCTCCGTCTGACCTTCATGAAGGGGCGCGTCTACGCCTTCTACAAGTTCGCGGACAGCTGCCACTTCGGCGTGTGCCTCCTGGAAGACATCCTGGGCCTCAAGACCAAGGGTGAGATCGACCTGTGGAAGGATCCCAACGGCTTCGCCTACAACGCGAACCTGGTGAACATCCACGGCCCCCAAGGCTTCACCAAGCCGGGCCTAGGCATGCCCACCCTCACCGCGAACTAGCCGCGGTGCCCCAGGAGGGCCCGGAATATCGCGATGTGGCTCGAGAGCGCGACCGGAACCAGGACCGCCGGCAGGAGAATGAACGGCACGTGCGCGACGATGGTGAGCGGCAGGCCGTCCTGCAGGTGGGTCGGCCCAGGGACCGAGGTCATGGCGAGGGCGACGACGTTGACGAGGAGCGCGAGCCCCGCCGCATTCCACGCGAGCACCAGAGCGCGGGCCTTGGCGCCGTAGCGATGCGAAGCCCACGCCACCAACGGCGCGCTGAGCCCCACCAGCACGTCGAAGTTCCGCCCGGACCAGGTCATCACCGGAGGGACGTGCCCCGCCTCGCCGAGTGCATGGAGACCCACCTCGACGACGACACGGAACGACTGGAGCGCGACGAGGCCCGTCACCGGCAAGACCGCGATCGCCCGGACGCGACCGAGCGCGAGCTGAGAGGCCGCCGTCACCGCCAGCGCGAAGAGCGCGATTCGCGGGGGAACGGTCTCGAAATGGGCGAAGAACCCGGCATCCGCGAGGACCAGCGCCAGAGCGGCCACGGCGGCGACCAGCAGCGCAACCGTCGCAGATGCCTTCGGCTGCGAGGCCTTCAGTCCGAGCGCGACCTTGCGCGCGATGGCGATGAGCCCGACAGTCACGGAGAAGAGAGCTGCGAGGATGCAGGCGCTGGGAAGGAGCATGCGACGCCCTTGGCAAGCGACGTGCCGCGCGACCTGCTGGCGATCCAGCGGAAAAGTCGCGGCGGAGCTGTACAGCCCACCGTCACCCCCGTCGGCCGACTGGTCAGTTGGGGCCCCGGCCGCACACGAGAGCCCTTCCCAGGCGAGGGGCGCGGTGTATGCATGAGAGCGCACCATGCGCTCCGAAGCCCGCGAAGCCGCGCTCCACACCGTAGGGGCGGCCTTCCTCCGCACCCGCCCGCTCCTGGCCGGACCGCTCATCGTGGCGACGCTCGTCACGTTGGTCGTCGACGGAGCACCGATGTCCCAACGCATTCTCGCCGGTGGCGGCTTTCTCGGAGTGGGCTCGTTCTTCGTCGCCGAGGCGATCCGGCACCGGCGACGGCCGGTGAGCGGAGTCGGCCTCTTCACGTCGCTCGCGTTCACGGCAGCGGCGATCACCTTCGGCTGCCTGGTCACCGGAGCGATCCGCAGCCCGCTCCTGCCGGTGCTCCTGGCGCCCATCGGCGTGGGCTTCGCCGCCTTCGGCGACGATCGCCGAAGCCGGGCGCTACTGGCGATGGGCGCTGCGGCGGCCCTTCTGTTGGCCCTGCTCCCTCCACCCTTCGCGCCGATATCCTCCACCGGTGCGCGGGTGCTGGGGGCGTTCGCGACGATCGTCGCAGCCGCCCTGCTTCGGGCGGGGGTGGCGCGGATCACCGACGCTTTCGTCGCAGCCCGCGGGGAGTTGCGCGAGACCCAGGATGAGCTGGTCACTTCTGCCGTCGAACGCACGACCATACTCGAGGAGCTCGGGGCGCGCGTGGCCCACGAGGTGAACAATCCGCTCGCCGCGGTGAAGGGCCTCGTCGAGCTCGTGAGCGAGGACGTTGGCGACGAGCGGAGCAAGCAGCGCCTCGCGGTGGCGCGCGGCGAGATCGACCGCATCGAAGCGATCCTTCGCGACTATCTCGGCTTCGCGCGGCCGCTGGGGCACTACCAACCGGCACCGGCCGACGTCGGCGACGTGGCGCGCGGCGTCGCCGCACTCCTCGAGGCGCGAGCCGACACCGCGGGCGTTCGCGTGGAGCTCTCCGGACCGCCGCTCGTACGCGCCATCGACGTCGCGCGCATGAAGGAGGCGCTCCTCAACCTCACATTGAACGCGCTGCAAGCCACTCCGCGCGGCGGCGCGGTGGAGATCGCTTGGGAGCCACGGGGCGCTCACGATTTCGCGGTCACGGTCGCCGACGACGGCGCGGGAATGGACGACGACGCCCTGGCCAAGGTCGGCACGCCCTTCTTCACCCGGCGTCCTGGTGGGGTTGGCCTGGGGGTCGCGCTGGCGAAGCGTGCCATCGAGCTTCATCACGGTAGCCTTCGGTACGAACGTCGGCCCCACGGTGGTACCAAGGTGACGGTGACATGCTCGAAGGCTCTTTGATCCTCGTCTGCGACGACGAACCGGCGGTGCGATTCACCGTCCGCGAGGCGCTGGTCTCGGCGGGCCACCGGGTGGTCGAGGCTGCATCTGCCGAGGACGGCCTCGCGCACCTCGCAGACGTCGACGTGGTGGTCAGCGATCTGGTGATGGGCGGAATGAGCGGGCTGGACTTCGTCCGTCGCGTCCGCGAGCTGGAGCGCGATCTTCCGGTGATCCTCCTCACCGCGCGCGGCTCGGAGCGCATCGCGGTGGAAGCCATGAAGGCCGGCGCCCACGACTACCTCGCCAAGCCGTTCGCAATCGACGAGCTCCGGCTGGTGGTCGCCCGTGCCGCCGAGCTCGCTACGCTCCGCCGACGTGCCCGCGAACGTGCGACCCAGTCCGCGCTCGGGCGGCCACTGGTCGGCGACTCTCCGGTCTTTCGCCGGCTCCTCTCCCAGGTCGGGCGGGTCGCCGGCCGCGACGTCGCCGTCCTCCTCCGCGGCGAGACCGGAACCGGCAAGGAGATGATCGCTTCGCTCATTCACGTGCATAGCGCACGCAACCGCGCGCCCATCGTCCGCTTCAACTGCGCAGCCATACCGGCCGAGCTCGCCGAGGCCGAGCTCTTCGGCTTTGCGCGGGGTGCGTTCACCGGCGCAGTCGGCGCCCACCGCGGGTTCTTCGCCCAGGCCGACGGCGGTACCCTCGTCCTCGACGAGATCGGCGATCTCCCGCTGGCGATTCAGGCCAAGGTGCTCCGTGCGCTCCAGGAGGGCGAGATTCAACCGCTCGGCACGACGAAGCCGGAGAAGGTCGACGTCCGCGTGATCGCGTGTACCCACAAGGACCTCCTGGCCGAGATCGAAGGCGGACGCTTCCGGGCCGACCTCTACTACCGGCTGGCCGTGGTGGACCTCGTGGTTCCGCCGCTCCGCGAGCGGATGGACGACATCGTCGCGCTGGCCGAAACCTTCCGCGAACGCTACGCCGCCCGCTTCGATCTCGATCGCCCGGGGCGGGAATGCGATCGCGTGACCTTCACCGACGCGGCGCTCGACGAGCTCCGGCGAAGGCCGTGGCCGGGCAACGTCCGCGAGCTCGAGAACGTGATCGCCCGCGCGCTCGCCCTCTCGGACGGCGGCTCCATCGACGCGGCGGACCTTTTCCCGGACGTGGGGGGCCGGGCCGCCCCGAGCACCGCCGCCCCAGGCCTGCGCGCCCAGGTCGACGCCTTCGAGCGCGATCTCGTCGCCCGCACCCTCGGCAGCGCCGGCGGCAACCAGTCCGAAGCGGCGCGCCGCCTGGGTGTCACGCGAACCACGCTCATCGACAAGATGAAGCGCTTCGGCCTCGCGAAGTAGGACGCGGCGCAACTCTCGCCGCGGGCGGTCGATGAGCGGGCATGAACCGCCCCCTCCTCGCATCCGTCGCGTCCGTCGCCTTCGCCCTCGTCCTCCCCGCTTTCGCCCTCGGCGTGCGCATCTCGCCGGCGTCCGAGGTTGCCCCGGCTCCCAACCCCGACATGGAAGCGGCGCGGCACCTCGACTTCGACAGCGGCCGCTGCGCAGCGTCGCCGGTGTCTCCCACCCTCGCCCGGAAGTAGCGGCTCAGCGCTTCCGGAAGGTGTTCCAGCCCACCCGGTTCACGCAGACCGGGAACTGGTAGGGGTGCTTCGGATACTCGCACCCCAGCAAGAAGCCCACCGACGGCGTGTATTCGAACGCGTAGTAGCTGGTGAGAGGCTTCAGGTCGTAGGCCTTCACGCCGTCGTCCTCCTCGCACTGGCGAACCTGCACGATCAGCCGCGCGCTTTCGGCCTCGAAGCGCACGTCGCCGAAGTTGCGATCGTTCTCTCGCCGCACCAGGTTGAAGAGCGCGTTGCCGGTCTCGTAGTAGACGAGATCCTTTTTGCAAGTCCCGATCTCGTTGGCGCCCTCGAACACCGTGGCCAGCTCGTAGCGACCGCCCTCGAAGCGAACCCAGCGATGCTCGGCGCCGTTGTACTTGGGCACGTAGAACTCGCCGTTCGACGGCTCGTAGAACTTCACGTCGGAGCCGGGCGACGGCGCCCAGAGGCCGAGCAGCTCGGTGTACGGCGGGGCGCTCCCCAGCTGAAAGCTCGGCGGCGCAGGCGGCTGCGCCGGGTCGGCCGAGGGCTCGAGCTGAAGCAACGTGAGCTTGAGCGGCTGACCGAGACCACCGCCCACCAGCTCCACCTGCAGCGTCGTCTCGCCGATGAGCGTCTCGTAGCTCTTCACGGAAGCGGTGAATTCCATCGGATCGTTGGGCAGGGTGCGCGTCTCCTGGCCATCGCAGTCGCGCCGCTCGACGGTCCGCTGGCTGGGGCGGAGGACGAGACGGTCGCGCGTGAATTCCACGGTGCCGACGGCCTTGTCGAGGGACGATGCGGTGGCGCACGCGGCGGTGGCGCCGGAGAGGAAGTACTCGAAGACGAAGGCCCCGTTCGCGCGCACCTTGAGGCGCGCCGCGTACCCGCTGTCGTTCGAGGCCACCGTCTCCTGCCAGATGCCCACGAGCCCCTCTTGCACGCTGCCGGTACCGCTGGTGCCACCGGAAGCGCCGGACGCGCCCGACGAGCCACCACCGTTCGAGGTGCTCGGGGTGCAGCCCGCTGCCCCGGAGAGCGCCAGGCACGCAGAGAGGACCATCGGAAGGGCAACGCGGGAGACGGAGATGCTCGACATGCGTGGAGGAAAAGCAAACCCTGTGCTCGAGCGACAACGCTCGGATCTCGCGGGGTTACGCGGGGAATCCGGGAGACTGCGCAACGATTGCCCAATCGGCTGCGCAGCCGCTGCGCGGAAGCAACTCTCGCTGCGGGCGGCCGATGAGAGCGCCATGAACCTGACCCTCTCCTCCCTCCTGGTCGTCTCCTCTGTTCTCGCTACCGCGGCCTGCTCCGCGGGTGGCGAATCCGCCGGTGGCGGCACCATGGATTCGCCGGGCGCCAGCGGCTCGACCGACATGGGCCTGGTGACCCACTGCGCCGGCGACTACCTGTGCACCTACGACGGCACCGTGACGCCCACCACCCTCGCGCGCGAAGGCAGCCAGTGCATGGCGGGCAAGGTCGCCCTTTCCCCGGACGGCGTCGCCACTACCCCCGACGGCAGCAAGCTCGACTGGCGCGGCGACCGCAACGCCTTCTCCATTTGCGAGGGCTCTGCGTGCATGACGTGCAAGAACACCGCGCCGGTCACCGCGACGCCCTCCGGCTCCAGCAGCAGCGGCGGCAGCACCTCACCCAGCGGCACCTGCACCGGCCACCTCTCGTGCAACTCGTCGCCCCCGTGCGGCCCGGTCGGTTGCTACATGCACACGCACTACCACTACGACGGCAAGGGCAACGTCAGCTACACCGACTACTCCTGCGACGGCAGCCCGAGCTCCGACTGCGAGGACAACCACTACGAGAGCACCTGCAAGGCCACCCCCGGCTGCACCTGGAAGTAGTTACGGCGTTCCGCCGGCGGCACGACACTGCTTCGACAGGGTCACGTAGAGCGTGGGATCGCCCTTGTGGGCGCGGGCCTGCACGCAGACGGCGGGCTCCTTCCCCGGTGCCTCGCTGGCGCCAGGCTGGCCAGGTGTGGCAACAGGCGCGGGCGCAGCCGTCGAGGCCGGCGGCTCCACGGTCACCGGTGCGCTCACAGCGCTCGACGCACCCTCCGGCGCCGAAGGCGGCGCAGCCTGACCACCGCCGCATCCCGCGAGAATCCCGAGCGCCAGCGCCGTCGAAAAAGCCTTCATCATCTCATCCTCCATCGGGTCGAAACAAAACGTCGAAGCCCCGGACCCAGTGAGGGGCGGGGCTTTCGAACGCAACGACGGGCACGCGAACCGCGCGCCTCGAGCTCAGCGCTTGCCGGCTTGGTACACGCGACCGCGACGACCCTTGTCCTTCGCCGCCAGCTTGGCCTTGTAGCGCTTCGACTTGGACCGGTTCGACTTGCGCGGAACCTTGGAAAGAATGAGATACATGAAAGACTCCTGGCAACGTGGACGGGGCCGATGGAGTTAGTCGATCTTCCGGGCGATCACAAGAGAACTGGCCCGCCCGGGTGAATCACTTGGAAGGACAAGTACTTAGGCCCCGTATCCAGGTGTCCAGCAGGGCGCTTCCGGAGGCGTCGAGCCGGCGGCTTCCGAGGGGCGGAAAGGGCGGCATTCGCGCGGCGTTCTGCGCCCGCAGCCGGAGGAGCGCAAGCGATTGTTCGGGGGCCCCGGGCTTGATGAGCCGCGCCCCCGAGACGCCCAGATCGCCGGCCACCGGTTCGGCGTCGCAGGCCCCCGCGCTGGCCCAGGGTGTGTCGTAGAGCCAGTTGGCGGTGCCCCGGCCGGGACCATCCGGGCGATGACAGAAGGAGCAGTTGGCGTGCAGATACGCGCGGGCTCGGGC
>JABFRG010001240.1 GCA_013141295.1 Polyangiaceae bacterium | reverse complement strand
GGGTTGCGCGTCGGCGTACTAGGGAAATCGGCGGGAGCCGATTTCGGGGGCAAGGGGGCAGCGCCCCCGGGACTGTCTAGGACCTCGACGCGCGGCGAAGCCGCGCATTTCGACCCGTCGAAATCTCCGTGGCGAGGTACTAGCCCGGATTATTCATGGGCCGAGCAGGCGAATGGCACGAGGCGCGGGAAAGGCGGGCGCACGCCGGATCGCAGACCCGAGACGGACTGTTGTTCCTTCGCAGGGTCGAGAACCGCCGTACGCCCGAGATTTCCCGATGCATCGTGACATGCAGCCCCGGAACCATGAATAATCCGGGCTAGTGGCTCCGGCCGCGCAAAGTAGCGGTCGGGGGTCGTAAATTGGCTATACCGGAGGTCGTGGTGACCCTCGAATCGATCCAGTCGGCCCGCGAGCGCATCGCCGGCCGCGTGCTCCTTTCTCCCTGCTCCTACAGCGAGAGCCTCACCCGTGTGGTGGGCGCCGCTTGCTACCTCAAGCTCGAGAACCTCCAGCGGACCGGCTCCTTCAAGGAGCGCGGCGCCTGCAACAAGCTCTCGGCGCTCACCCCCGAGGAGCGCGCCCGCGGCGTGGTCTGCGCGAGCGCCGGCAATCACGCACAAGGCGTCGCCTACCACGCGCAGCGGCTCGGCATCGACGCCACCATCGTCATGCCCGAGCGCAGCCCCCTGGTGAAGGTGCAAAATACACGCAACTTCGGGGCCCGGGTGGTTCTCGCCGGGAGCTCCTACGACGAAGCCGCGGAGGTCGCCGAGAACATCCGGCAGACGGAGCAGCGGGTCTTCGTGCACCCCTTCAACGACGAGGCGGTGATCGCCGGTCAAGGCACGGTCGGGCTCGAGATCCTCGAGCAGGTCCCGGACGTCGAGGCGGTCGTCGTGGCCATCGGCGGCGGTGGTCTGGTGGCCGGCGTGGGCACCGCGGTGAAGGGGCTCCGGCCCGACGTGAAGGTCTTCGGCGTGCAGACCAAGGCGCTCCCGAGCATGCGCGACTCCATCGCCCACGGCTCGGCGGTGACGCTCCCGGCGGCCACCACCATGGCCGAAGGCATCGCGGTGCGAAGGCCCGGAGCCCTCACCCTCGAGATCGCCAAGCGGACCGTCGAAGAGATCGCCGTGGTGGACGACGAGGAGATCGCCGAGGCCATCCTCATGCTGCTGGAGCGCGAGAAGACCGTGGCCGAGGGGGCCGGTGCCGCTTCCGTCGCTGCCGTGCTCCACGAGCGCCTGCCGATTCGCGGCAAGCGCACGGTCATCATCCTCTGCGGCGGCAACATCGACGTCACGCTCATGAGCCGCATCATCGACCGCGGCCTCGTGAAGTCCGGTCGCCTCTTCCGCTTCTCCGTGCGCGTCCCCGACATCGCCGGCTCCCTCGCGCGCCTCGCCACGCTCGTGGCCGAGACCCGCGCCAACATCCTGCAGATTCATCACGACCGCGCCTTCGCCAAGGCCGAGCTGTCGGACGTGGTGGTCGAGTTGGTGGTGGAGACTCGCGGGTTTCCGCACATCGCCGAGGTGGAGAGCAAGCTCGCGGCCGCCGGCTACGTGGCCATGCCCAAGTGACCTTCCGGGTGTCGTCCTCCCACATCCCTTGACGCGATCACCACATCCGCGGATACTTTCGCTGTGACTGCAGGCTCACAAGGCTCTCCGTACGGAGGGTCGGGCCAGGCCGGGGGCGAGGGCCTTGCGGCGCTGGGCAAGTACCACATCTTCGCGACCCTGGGCCGCGGCGGAATGGCGGACGTGTACCTCGCGGTAGCGCGCGGACCCGTGGGCTTCAACAAGCTGGTGGTCGTCAAGCGCTTGCGCGCGCAGCTGGCGGAAGAGCCCACCTTTCGTCAGATGTTCCTCGACGAGGCCCGGCTGGCGGCTCGCCTCAATCACCCGAATATCGTGCAGACGTTCGAGGTGGGCGAGGAGAACGGTACCTACTTCATCGCCATGGAGTACCTCGAGGGGCAGGCGCTCAACCGCCTCATCCGCGAGGTCATCAAGCAGAACGTGGCCATCGCGCCGCCGCTCTGCGCGAAGATCGCCGCCGACGCGCTGCTCGCCCTCTCTTACGCCCACAGCCTTCGCGACTACGACGGCTCGCCGCTGGGGATCATCCACCGCGACGTGAGCCCGCACAACGTCTTCGTGACGTACGACGGTCAGGTCAAGCTGGTGGACTTCGGCATCGCCAAGGCCGCCTCCACCACCACCGAGACCGAGGTCGGGGTGCTCAAGGGCAAGGTGGCCTACATGGCGCCGGAGCAGGCATTGGGCGGGGCCATCGACGCCCGCGCCGACGTCTTCTCCATGGGCATTCTCCTCTGGGAGCTGCTCACCCGACAGCGCCTCCTCCCGGGCGACAACGCGGCGGTGACGTTGCACCGGCTGATGAACCAGCCCATCCCGCGCGCTTCCTCGGTGATGTCGCTGCCGCCGGAGCTCGACGCCATCGTGGCGCGGGCGCTCGAGAAGGACCCGATGCGGCGCTTCCAGAGCGCGGCGGAGATGCGCGACGCGCTCGAGGGCTTCGTGGTGCGGAGCGGATTCACCGTGCGCACCGACGATCTCGCGGCGCTCCTCACCCAGCTCTTCGCCCCCGTGCGCGAAGAAGTACAGGGGAAGGTCCGCGCCTACATGGCGCAGTTCCATCGGGCCGGCTCCACCAACGAGGTGCGCGCGCTCACCGCCGAGTCACTGCAGCGGGTGGGCAACGTGGCGAGCGGCACCGGGTCGTCGGCTTCGCTCCTGCGGCTCGGTGGCTCCGGTAGCACCATGGGCCAGCACGGCGGAACGTTTCCGGCGCCGGGATCCATCGGCTTCGCCCCTCCGGCGCAGGAGCCGCGCCGGGAGCGGAGCATCATCCTGCCGATCGTCATCGCCGGCTGCTTCATGCTGGCCATCGCCGCGCTCCTGG
>JABFRG010001106.1 GCA_013141295.1 Polyangiaceae bacterium | reverse complement strand
CACGCGGCATCCGGCCAGGCGAGGAAAGCGATGCACCGGATAGCCGCCGTCGCCGCGCCTCCGGTCGCCCACGAACAGCGTGCTCTCGGTGAACGTGAGCCCCTGCAGATCGTAGCCGCTGGTGGGACCGTAGAGCGGCGCGGCGTAGGTGTGCGATGCCACGCCGGTGCTCGCGTCGAACAGCACCACCGCGGTGCGATTCACGTCCTGGGTCGGGTCGGCGACGATGGCGGCGCCGCAGGTGCCATCGATGGCGATTTGCACCACGCTGCCGCCGAGCGCGGCCTCGCCCACCACCAGCCGCGAGGCGCCGGTATCGGGTTCGTAGCGCACGATGCCGGCGTCGGCCTCGTCCGTGCGATTGAAGTTGCCGGGCGCGGCCAGGTACAAACCGCCTTCCGCCTCGACCATGAGACCGAATGGATTTCTGCCCGCGAGCTCGCTTACCTGTTCGGCCTTGCGCGTGGCCACGTCGAAGCGCACGAGGAGCGCGGTCTGGTTGGCCGGCAGCTCGGTGGAGCGGTTGTCGAGACGTTCGAGGGCGACGAAAGCCTTCTCGCGCCCTGCCACCGAGAGAATGCGAATGGCGCTGGCGTTGGGGTTTCCGTCGGCGTCGTACGACGAGAGATCGATGCGATCGCGCGCGCCATCGGCCCCGACGATGGTGATCTCCGGTCGGAAGAACTTGGGCACCCAGAGGGCGCCCGCGCCGGTGACCGCGAGGTCCTGCGGGTTCGAGGTGCCCGTGGCTCCGTCGGAGGCGATGGATCGCTTGGCGATGGGGTATCCGCAGCTCCCGTCGAGCTCGATGGCCTGATCGTTGATGCCGCGGGCGAGCAGGAACGTTCGTCCGCGACTCCGCACCAGCAGCGGATCCTTGCCCAGGTCGGTGCCGAACTTCAGGTCACACTGGGTGCCGGCAAGGCCGCCAACACCGCTCGACGTGTAGTCGCTCGCCACCACCACCAGCTCTTGCGGCTTGCATGCGGGCGCCGGCTCGGCGTCGCTGCAGGCCCCGAGCACCACCACCATTGAAGAAATGAGCCGCGGAGAAACGAGCCGTCGCATAGGCGGCGGAGTGAAGTCGCATTCCGCACTCGTGTCAACGCGCCTCGGCTCGCGCCTGCGGAGCGATGAGAGAGGCTATTCGATGTGGCTCTTGTCGAGCAGCTTGCCGTCCGGCGTCAGGCCCACCTGCTTCATGCGGTCGGTGGGAGTACCGACCATGTCTGGCGGCGGGGTGACGTCGTCGATGACCGCGTGGCAGATGTTTCGTTCGGCGGTGATGCGGATGCGGAGAAGCCGAGCAGGCTCGCCCGGCGCGCGCACTTTCTCGAAGCGCGTCTCGCTGGCGCCCACCTGGATGTTGCCGTCACGGACGCGCTGCCGAAAGAAGTTGGAAACGCCCTCCATGGGGACGATGCCATCGGCCTGGACGCTGTTGGGGAAGCGGAAGCTCACCTTCAGATCACGAGGGAGGGGGAGCGCGAACGCCTTCTCTTTCCCCTCGAGGAGCTCGTTGGGATCGAGGTGGTCGCTCAGCGCGGGGGCCGACGCCACCGGGGGCGCGGGCGCCTCCTCGCGGCTCTTGCACGAGGCGGCGCCGAACGAGCTCAGCGCCGCGGCGAGAATGACGAGCGACCGCATCAGTCGGCGATGTGTGCCCACGAGTCGATGCGCGTGGGACGTTTCAGAGAAGGCATGGTCACCGTCTTCTTAGCAGCCTTGCCGGCGCCTGGCGCACCGCCGTTCTTGGATTGAGGAATGACCAGCTCGTAGCCACCCCACTGCGAGGCCACCGACGGCGGCATGCCCGAAGTGTAGTCGTCGATGTTGGCGGAGCTACACGCCTGGAGCGAGCGAATCGACACGCCGGGCACCAGATCGCTGCCCATGTCGTAGATGCCCGTGCTGGGCTTGTTGGCGTTGGGATCCACCGGAGAACCGGCCGGGAACGCCACCGGCTTGCCGCCCTTCTGGATCTGAGAGGAGTCGTCGGGCGTGGTGTACATCCACTGGTACACGTTCGCTTGGCCCGCGCTGCAGGCGGCCGCCGACGTGGCCGGCGGCTTGTAGGTGGCGAAGATGTGCAGACCGTCGAACACCACCATGGGGCCGGTGACGCGCTCGCCGTCGATGAGGGCCTTGTACCAGTTCACCTTGGCCTGTGCGCCGGCGGTCCCGAAGATCTCCGAGACGGAATACACGTAGTTGTCGGCGCCCACCGGCGCCGTCAGGTCTTCCTGATCGCCGGTTGCGATCGAGAGCACCAGACGGCCCGCCTCGTCGGTGGAGAGGACCGGCGTCACCACGATCGGCTGACCGTTGTCCTCGGCGGACGAGGGTCCCGGAGCCTGGGTGTCGAGGAAGAGCGAGGCTTCCCAGTTGTTGGGGTTGGGCGACGAGAGGTCGAAGCGCCAGACGGTGCCGTCGGCATCCCCGATGAACACTTTCTGACCCACCGCGCCGACGCCCGACGGGTACACCACCGGCGTGCCGTTCAGCGGCGAGTCGAGCGGTGCGTCGGTCCAGCGGGACGCCGCCTCGAGCTGTCGCGGACGGTCTTCGCGCCGCGAGAAGACCCGGACCACTTCGCCGGTGTCGAGGCGAACCACGGTGAGCGAGCGGCCGGGGACGGGGTCGGAGCAGTTCGTGCCCCACTTCCGCACCTTGCCGCGCGGCGTGAAGGCGCTGTCGCTGCGGTTTGCCGTGCTCGGATAGCCGCCGAGGGCGCGGGTGCACTTTCCGCTGACGGGGTCGTCCTCGTAGCCGCCGGGAAGGATCGCCACGGCGATTTCCCTCGCCGCGCCGGTGCCGCTGGTGCTCGGGTCGAAGAACAGCGTGGCGATGGCGGGCGTCGCCGAGACCTTGCCGAACATGCTGTAGCGGTCGCGGTTGGCGTTGTCCTTGCCGATCATGGGACCGGCGGGGCCGGCGCCGCTGGCGTCGGGGACGTCGACCATCTGCCAAAGGAACTGCGGTCCCGGGATGCGATCGCCCTGGGCGCTGTCGCCGTCGGGCCAGCGCTCGGTCGTGGACTTGAGGGAAGCGACCTTCCAGGTGTCGGAGCCCGCCGCGGCGGTGCCGGCGTCGTAGGTGCCCGGACCGGGGTTGGTGACGTCGAGGGCGTAGTAGCCGCGAGAGCCTTCGCCGAAGCTCCCGATGAGCACCGTGTGCCACAGCTTGCCGGCGTTTGCGCCGGTGCCGTAGCTACCCGGCGTCACCGTGGACACCGTGCGTTCGAAGACCACGTCGCGCGCCACCGGCTGACCGTCGTGGATGATCTGGTTCGCCAGCGGCATGTTCTTGGCCAGGCGCTTCAGCGCTGCCGGCGGCACGAACGACCACATCTCGATGTTGGGCTGCGCCGTTGCGCTGGTCTCGTCGCTCTTGAACGCGTGCAAGAGGCCATCGATGCTCGACACGTAGAGCGTCGCCGGCCGCGTCTTGTACATGCGGGCGAAGTCCTGGTAGGTCTCGTCCCGGAGCGGGGCCGCGGGCGGGCCGACGTAGATGGGGTTGGCGTGGAAGATCGCGCCCATCGGCTTGCACTTGTAGGAGCTGGTGGTCGTGTCCCAGGGGCAGCGGTACTTCGAGAAGTCGTAGCCCCCGAAGGTGAGACCCGATGCCTGCGCCAGCGTGAACCCGAGCCCCACCTTGGCGCATTCGAGCGCGCTCAGCGCCGGAATCATCGTGTTCTTGGGGTCGCGCGAGCGCGGGCAGGTGCGGCTGGTGGTCTCGAAGACGCGGTCGTCGAAGAAGCTCGTGAATCCGGTGTTGATGCTGGCCGTGCCGAACTTCTGGGTGCTGGTCTCCGCCACGAACCCGTCGAGCGCGGTGGACGGCGAAGTCGGTGCGTTGGGACGAAGCGTGATCCCGCCATCCACTTTGCCCGCCGCGATGTCGGAGGGGTTCACCAGCAGCACGTTGCGCTTGCCGGAGAGGTTCTGCTTCTCGAGCACGTAGCCGAAGTCGTCGCCGGTGGCCTGGGCGGGCGTCACCGGGACGCGCTGGCCGAAGGTGGGGCTGCCGCTCACGAGATCGCACTGCAAGCGCTCGCGGCTGATGTTGCCGAGCCACGGGTCGACCGGCTGCGGATCGAACGAGGCAAGGAACGTGGCAGAGCTGGAGTTCGCTCCGGAGACGCCCGCGTAGCTGGGGATGGTGCGGGTGGTGTCGCCCTTGGCGATGTTGCCGAGGATCTTCGCCATGGCGGCGGAGAGGTCGGCCTGGCTCTCCGCGAAGAACGCGGGGCCGCCGTTTCCGTTCACGGAAATTTGATTCAGGGTGCAGCAGGCGGCTGCCGCGGTACCGGTCGGCGGGCCGCTTGCGGTGAACGGTGCAGACGTGCAGGCGGCAGCGAAGTCCGATGCGGCGGCGGCGGCGTTCGCCGAAGACGCGGTGACCGTGTCGTACCAGCCGCGACAGGTGGCCTGGCCCAGCGGAAAGCTGGACGGGCCGGTGTCGTTGACGGAGAAGCCGATGACGTAGGTCTTCACCCGCGCCTTGGCGCCGAAATTCGTGTTGAGGTCGTTGGCGATCTCGTAGGCCTTCTTCGGATAGGGGCAGCTGCCGCCGGACGCCTGACACGCGGTCCGCATATCGAGGTTCGGAGCGCCGTCGGTGAGGAGAATGATGTACTCCTCGCGGCACGCCGAACCGCCCTTGGTGGACCCGTCACTCGCGGCGTCGTCCGAGTCTGCCGTGTCGTTCCAGAGGTAGTCTTTCGCGTCGTCCATCATCGCGTCGATGGGCGTACCGCCGTAGGGGCGCATCGAACGCAGGATGTCCTGGAGCTCGCCGTTCTGCTTCCGAACGTCCTTGAGCTTCGCGTTCTTCTTGGGGAAGCGCACCAGGCGCCCTTCCCAATCCGGTGCGTTGTCGTTGCGGGCGCCGAGCTCGTAGTCGACGGCGGCGCAGGCGGGCAGATTCCCCTGTTTGGGGGAGCCGACGTAGTAGCTCCACATGCCTGCCGCGTTGGTGGACTTGTCGGGGAGGTTGTCGAAGGTCATGAGGCCGAAGCGCACCAGGTCCTTCGCGATATCGAGCTGCCCGTCATCGGCCTGGTCGAAGGTGCAGCTGTTGGGCGAGCCCCAGTTCCAGGTGGCGGTGTCCACCGTCTTCTGGTTGAGGTTCGACCCCTGGTGCGTGAGGCCGCACATGGAAGACATCGAGGTGCCGGTGAGCGGTCGGTTGAACGGCAAGAAGTAGCCGTTGTCGTAGATCGACGAACCGAACTCGTTGGTGAACGCGGTGCCGCTGCGCGTCTGCGAGGCGCAGCTGTAGTAGGGCTGGAGGTTGCCGGTAAGGGCCTGCACCAGAGAGCCCCAGCGATTGGGGGTGACGTTGATGCCGCAGGTCGCCGGAGACCCGTCGGGCATCTTCTCCATCGAGCCCGACGTGTCGACCAGGAGGAGGACGTTGGGCATCTCGTTCTTGCTGGTGCCCGCCTTTCCCTTCTGGGCCGCCGCGGGGGCGCCCAGAAGAAGGATGGCGATGCCGAGTCCGACGGTGCGGAGTTTCGAGTGCTTCATATTCAGCCTCCACAATCCAGGGGACCGACCACGACGCGAGCTCGCGACGCCTCTTGACCCAAAAGCTTCGTTCCATCGGTCAAACGGCCGTACGACGTGAGGGTGTAGCGATAAAAGCACTTGCCGTTGTTGGTATCGAAACCGGCCTGCACGCCGTTGGTCACCGGGTCGGTCACCTCCGTGGTGTAGGACCCGTCGAAGTACGCGCTCATACGATTCGTCGGCATGACCGCGGTGCCGTTACCCACCATCTGCGTGATGTAGTTGGGCGGCAGCTTCAGACAGCGGCGCGCGATGGCCGAGACGCCGGTGGTGGAGAAGCCCACGTTCATTCCCACCGGAGGGGCGGAAAGGCAGGGCGTCGACGGCGTGACCGTGCGCATCTGGTTGTCGATGTAGCTGATGTTGTCGGGCGAGAAGACCTCCACCGCGGACACCGTCGCGATGTTGGTCACGTAGTGAGCCTGCAGCGCCTGCCGCTGGTAACCCGCCGTGCGCACCTCGGAGGTGGTGTTGGTGAGCGCGTACACGCCCATGGCGGCCAGCAGCGCCAGCGTCGTGGCGACGATGAAGATGATCGCTCCTTCGCTCTGCTTGCGGCGCCGTGCGCGGAATTTGATGTGCTGGTTCATGGTCGTTCTCACCGGAACTGGTTCTGCAAGTTGACCTCGGAGACGATGGTCCGGACGCGCGCGAAGGCGTTCTCTCCCGCGTCCGACACCCGGTAGCGATAGAGGAAGCCGCCGTCGGGGCCGGCGAGGGGTTGCGCGCGATCGCCCATGGGCGTGCGCAGCGAGAGGCGGAAGCGCACCGAGCGAAGCTGCTCGGGCTTGGCGGTGGTGTTGGCGGGCACCGCCAGCGGCCCGGCGATGGGCAGCGCAGCGCCGAAGTCGGAGAACCTCGGGGTGGGCGTCCCGTCGTTGTAGGCGAAGGAGAAGACCAGATCCGTCGCGTACTCGGCGATGAGCTCCGACTTCACTTCGTTTCCCTTGGCGTCCACCCAGGTGCGCACCAGATCGAACTTCGCGTCGTCGGTGGCCGCAACCCCGGTATCGAGCAGCGCGTTGGGAATGCGCCGGAGCGACCAGCGAACGAGCTGCACCGGATTGATGGTGATGCGACCCACGGCGAACCCCGTGATACCGCCGTTGCCGCCGGTCTCGGTGGCGCTGAGCACGCGGGAGTCGGGCGAAATCATCACCTGGATGGTGGTGCCGGTGCCAGTCACCGCCGGCGGCTTCGCGGGGCAAAGCGCCACGAACTGCTGGTGACCGGAGTCGTCCACGATACGCGCCATGAACTGGCCGCCGGTCGCCGGTACGAAGGCATCGTCGAGCGCGGAGGTGGCCTCCGCATCGGACTTGGGCGAGCCGTCGACCTTCTGCACGAGGCGCAGCACCGCAGCGCTGTCGCGGGAGAGCGTCACCGTCTGACCGCCGCAACCCTCGCCGCCGCTGTCGATGACCGACTGCACGATGTACTCGTCGGCAGTGGTCATGTTACCGCCGAGGAGAATCGAGTCGGGCGCGACGCCGTTGTTCGCCGAGAGCGACGCGACCTTCGAGTAGTTCGCCTTCTCCGTGGCCAGCTCCCCGGTAGCGGCAGCGGCGGCCGACCCGCCGGACGTGAAGGCGATGCCCGCGAGAATGGCCAGGCCGTTGGGAAATTTGTTCCCCTTGTCGACCACGGTCTCGCCCTTGAGCTTGCTGACGAACGGGTCCTTCTGGATGTTGGTCGTGCTCATGTAGGCGGCCCGGGAGAGATCTGCCCGGAGGCGCTCCGCAGCCACGCGAAGACCCAGCTCGGTGCCGGAGGCCCGCGCCTCCTCGTGGAACGTCGTGGTGGCCACCCGTGAGAGACCCATGACGGCCATGGCCACCAGGAGCCCCGCCACCAGCGAGACCAAGAGCTCCACCAGCGTGAACGCGCGCCGCCTCGCGGGCGCCGTAGGAGCGCTGGAAGAAGCGGCCTTCGAGCTCACCTTGCGCTGCTTGCTCACTTGAAGTTCCCCCGCACGAGGGCCATGGTGGTCACCGAGCGGTAGCGCTCGTTGGTGGGCGATACGGTCACGTCGGTGGCGTCGCTCTCGGTGCACTTCAACGTGCCGCCGCTGCGCGCCCAGTAGACACGAATCTCGGCGCGGATGAGCCGCGTCGGCTCGCCGGCCTTGGGGTTGGCGAGCGCGGTGAGCGAGAGCTGCGTGCAGAAGGTCGCGACCTCGGCGGTGGTTCCTTCTCCTTCGGCCTTGCTCAGATCGCGCCCGAGCAGGTCGAACGCCGGGCTGCGACCCACGGCGGCACCGCTGGGATACGCGGGCACCTTCACGGTGGGCCCACTCGTGGCGTTCTTGAGCCAAAGGGTGTTGGTGGTGGCGGTGCCGAACGCTGCTTGCGGGTCGTTCCAGGTGTCGGCGTCCCGCTGCAGCCGCTCCTGCCACTCACGGGCGATGTTGTTGGCGACGTCCATCGCGCGGGCGTCGTAGTTCCCCTGCACGCTCGCGCGCTGCATGGCGATGACGCCGGCGGCGCCGATGGAGAAGATGGTGATGGCGATGAGCACCTCGACCGAGGTGTACCCGAGCTGGGACAGCCGTTTCGTGCGAGGCGTTTTCATTTGGACACGATCCGGGTGGCGCCCGAGGGGGCTACGACGACGGTGCGGGTAAGGCCGATTTGCGAGCCGCCGTTCTTCCGGGTGACGATGATCTCCAGGGGGTCGGTCATGCCGTCGGCGGTGCGAATGGCGTTCGCATTGCTGCCGCCGGTGTTCAGGTACACGCGGCCCGACGGCGCGAAGCACAGGTAGGCCTTCGTCACGGCGGTGCCGTTGACCTTCATGTCTACGTTCACGAACGCCTGCGAGTAGATGCCGCCGCCGATGTGGACCTCGGCGTTCTTCACGCCGGTCGTCCAGTCGACGCCCTTGCAACCACCCACCTGCGCCACCGACGCGCCGCCGTCGACCACCACCGAGGCCGGATCGTCCAGGAGCACGAAGTCGCCCGTGGCGCCGGACGTCTGGAGGGTCGTCATGACGGCGACGCCGCGCCCCATGGCCCGGGAACGGCCCTCGCGGATCACCGCGGAGATGTCCGCGGCAGCCTGGAACGCGCGCCGCTCGTCCTGCCCGGCGAGCATGCCGGGAACGGCGATGGCCGCCAGAACTCCGATGATGACGATCACCACCATCAGCTCCATGAGCGTGAATGCGGTGTTTCCTCGGCGACGAACAAAAGACATCGAGGCCCTCTCCAGCAAGCCATGTGCCCTCCTTCGCGCCGCAAGAAACATCAATAATTTCAACGCGTCGCTTCAGGAATCCGAGGACTTTGGGGCTATCTTTTGCGGAAGTATGAAAAAGATGCGAGGTGAAGGCGGGTACGTCCCGATGCGCGCATGTAGGCGAAACGCCGAGGGAATCGCTCCTGCTTCCGGGGGCCTTCCGGCGGCGCCCGCCACTGGTCAACCGTCCATGTGTAGGCTAAAAGCCCGGGCATGAACCTGCGCCCGCTCTTCCTGGTGCCTGTTTTGGCAGCAACCCTCGGCTCGGCCGCCTGCGACAAGCCAGAGGCCAAGAAGGATACCCCGCCCCCGGGCACTTCCAATAGCTCTGCGGGACCGCCCCCCTCGGCGAGCGTTCCCGTGGCCGCCGCTTGCCCCGACGCGGACGTGAAAGACCCCGCCACCGCCGCCTACTTTCCCCGGAAGGTGAAGGGCTTCTGCGTCGACCCCGACGTGAAGACCTACGGCGAGAAGGCGAAGTTTTCGGCGGCGGAGATCTGCACCACGGCCTTCGACGGCGGCTGCGAGGTCTACAAGGACTTCGGGCGCACCCGGTTGGTTGCCGCTCGCTACAACGACGAAGCGGGGAAGGGCACCACCATCGAGCTCTACCTGTGGCAGTTCGCCGATGCCCACGGCGCCCTCGGGATGTTCACGAAGAACGTCCTGGGAGAGCAAGACCCCACCGAAAAGGCGACGCCGCGCTTGCTCCAAGCCGGCGGCGCGGGTGCGCTCGGCACCGGTCGCGCGTACGTGTGGAAGGGCGAGTACCTCCTCGAGCTCCAGTACAACAACGAGCAGGAGTCACCGGAGGCCCTCACGAAGTCGTCCGACGCGCTCCTGCCGGAGATCGGCCGCGCCATCGCCGACAAGCTCCCGGGCTCCGGCGACAAGCTCGCCGCGGTCAAGCTCCTGCCCACGGAGAACCTCGTGCCCAACGGTCTCCTCTACCTTCCGAAGAACCCGCTCGGGCTCGGCAATGTCGGGCCCATGGCCATGGGCTTCTACAAGGACGGCGACAAGCGCTATCGCGTCTTCGCCATCGCGAAGGAAGACGTCGATCAGGCGAAGGACGTGTTCAAGACCCTGAAGAGCAAGCCCGGCTCGCAGGCGGTCCCGGCGGTGCCCGGTGGGGACGACGCCGTGCACATCGCCACCGGTGGCTCCAAGGACAGCCCCAAGACCGAGTGGCTCGTGGTTCGAAAGGGAACCCAGCTCATCGCCGTCGGCGACGAGGAGTTCGCGGTGCGCGCGGCGGGCGCCAAGCCCGAGTCCGCGCGGGTGTCGAAGGACGACGCCATCGCACGGGCCAAAGCGATCCTGGGCAAGGCTGCTGCGCCCGCCGGCAGCGCGGCGCCCTCGGCCTCCGCCTCGGCAGCCCCCAAGAAGTAGCCTGTCCCTCGTCAGTCCTCCGCCGTCGCGCGCTTCGCTCGCTCGAAGCACGCGTCGGGGAAGGCGCGTTCCTTTCGCGCCAGCAGGCTTCGTTCGACGAAGCGGGCGGTCACCGGATCGTGGTAGCCGCTCGCGTCGGGCAGCTCTCCGAAGCGCCGGTGGTGGCGCACGATGCGCTGCATGAAGAGATCGCGCGCCCACTTGCCCACCAGCGAGGCCAGGCTCACCAGCGCATGCGATGCATCAGCGTCCCGCACGAAGGCGATGCGACCGAGGGTCGGAAAAGCATATTCGCTCCGGGCGCGACCCTCCTCGAGCACCGTGTGCAGGCGACCCGCGAGGGGGCCGAACTCCGAACCGTAGAACGCGTAGCCGCCCACTTTTCCCGCGGTCGCACGGAGATCGGCCGTGTCCGTGCGATCGCTCCGGCGCGCCGATTCGACGCCCGACAGAAACAGCCGCTCCATTGCGTGAAGATCCATCGCGAAGCGCGAGCGTCCCTTCGCCGCCCCCTCGTTGAGGGCGTCGGTGCAGAGCTTGACCACCCGCACGCTCGCGACCCGGACGCCTCGCGCGAGCAGCGTCGTGAGGTCGGCCCGGGCCTGCGCCACTGCTTCCTCCGGCGCCACGAACGCGTCGGCGTCGTCCCAGCACTGGCTCGCGTGGGCGCTCGGACATCGTGCCCGCAGTGCATCTTCCGGGTCCAGCAGCAGGCCGCCGAGCAAGCGCGCCGGGGAGCCTACGTCGAGCCCCGTGCGCTCGCCGATGGCGCGAGCCCAGGCCTCACCGAGAGCGCCCTCGCCGTACGCCACGAGGGCCTTGGAGTCGCCCAGACGTGCCGTGATCTCCCCCCGGAGCTTCCGGTGCACGGTGCGCTCGCCGCGCGCGTCTACCTCGGCCAGCACCGAGGTGACCACCAGCGGGCCCAGGCGCGGACCCATGCCGTTTTCGTCGATCCCCATCACCCAACGCGTCATCCCGATTTATTCCCGTTCGAGCCTCGAGACCCTGTCCTGGGGCAATCTTGTCAGATTTACTACAAATTCGCCCGCGCAGAGCGCCGCTACCCGGTGCGCCGAGTCAAGGGCCAAAGGCGCGGCGTGGCGTTCGGGCGATTCTGCGGAGCACCGGTTGACGTGGCCGCTGTCCGTACATAACGTCTTTCGCCTCGCCACGGCGAGGGCCCGAACCGGCCCCGCGCGTAGCGATCTCGATCGATTCATTCCTGCGCTATCGCGCACGCACTCGGGAGCTAGCCCCTCGTGAACAAACAACAGCTCAAGAAGTTCAAGACGCTCCTCACGGAAAAGCGCGACGAGATCATCAAGAAGGCGAAACAAACGCTGGAAGAGGACATGTCTCTCGACGCCAACGACCTGCCGGACGAGATGGACCTGGCTTCGAGCGAGTACCTCCAGTCGTTCACGTTCCGCCTCCGCGGCCGCGAGAAGGTCTTCCTCGACAAGATCGAGAAGGCGCTGCGCAAGATCGAAGACGGTAGCTTCGGCGTCTGCGAGGAGTGCGAAGAAGAGATCTCCGTCAAGCGCCTGGAAGCGCGCCCGGAGACCACGCTCTGCATCCGTTGCAAGGAAGACCAGGAGCGGATGGAGAAGGACTACAGCTAGTTCGTTCCAAGGAAACTGCGGCGTCGCCCGAAAGGGTGGCTTGTCTAGCGGCGCAACCCTCGTACCATCGAGGGATGCGCCGCTTTTTCGCTTCCATTGGTCTGCTCGGGCTCGGTGTCGCGTCGGCCTGCTCCGGCGACCCGCCGCTGTCGAGCTCTTCGGGCAACGTTGTTGGTGATGCCGGAAGCGACGTAGGCCAGATCCTGGACGACGCGGGAGGCGGCGAGGAGCTGGATGGGGGCGCGGTGTCCGACGGAGGGCCGCTCGACCTGGGCGACGGCGGCGTCGACCCCGAAGACGCCGGCGGCGGCACGTGCAACGCGCAGAACCGCGGGACCTCGCCCAAGACCACCTCCACCTGCAGCACCACCACGTCGGTGCTCACCGGCGGCACGCTGGTGGCCGGAACCTACGATCTCGCTGCGGTCACCGTGTACCAGACCAACTGCACCGGCTTCCGCACCACCGAGCACGCGGGCCGGCTGGTCATCACCGCGGTGAACGCGACCAGCGGCGCGGGGGCGGCCGAGCACAGCGAGTTCTACAAGATCACCGGCGCCACGTTCGGATACGCCACCCTGCGGAACTTCGACCTCACGCCCACCAGCAAGACCAAGTCGCCGGCCGTCGAGAGCACCACGTGCCCCAAGGCCCAGACGGTCGCGGTGAGCTACGCCAGCTTCGTGGACCGCCTGACCACCAAGCAGAAGCTGGTGATCGTCCGCCCCTTCGGCGGCGCCACCGCCCGCTTCGAGTGGGTCAAGGTCCGCTAGCCCTAGGTCGCCGCGGTCTTCTTCTTCTTGGTGGCCTTGAGCTCGGTCGAGCTCGAGTCGCGTTGCGCCACGCCCCGCGCCAGTACGTCCTTGAGGTACTGGCCGGTGTAGGAGTGCGGCGTCGCGGCAATCTCTTCGGGTGTGCCGGCAGCGACAATCTCGCCGCCGCCTTCGCCGCCGTCGGGGCCGAGGTCGACCACCCAGTCGGCGCAGGCCACGACGTCGAGGTTGTGCTCGATGACCACCACCGTGTTGCCCTGGTCGCGGAGCTCGGTGAGCGCCCGCAGAAGGACTTCGATGTCGGTGAAGTGGAGGCCGGTGGTGGGCTCGTCGAGCACGTACAGGGTCCGCCCGGTGGCCTTGCGCGACAGCTCGCGGGCGAGCTTCACGCGCTGCGCTTCGCCGCCCGAGAGCGTAGTGGCGGGCTGCCCGAGCGTGAGGTAGCCGAGGCCGACGCGCACCAGCGCTTCGAGCTTGTCGTAGAGGCGCGGGATCGACTCGAAGAGGGCCATGCCCTGCTCCACCGTGAGGTCGAGCACGTCGGCGATGGAGTAACCGCGGTACTTCACCTCGAGGGTCTCGCGGTTGTACCGCTTGCCGCTGCAGGTGTCGCAGGTGACGAAGACGTCGGGCAAAAAGTGCATCTCCACCCGCAGCACGCCGTCGCCGGCGCAAGCTTCGCAACGGCCGCCCTTCACGTTGAACGAGAAGCGACCGGGCTTGTAGCCCCGGGCGCGGGCCTCCGGAAGGCCGGCATACAGGTCGCGCAAGAGCGCGAACGCACCCGTGTAGGTTGCAGGGTTCGAGCGCGGCGTGCGACCGATGGGCGCCTGGTCGATGGCGATGACCTTGTCGATGTGCTCGAGGCCGAAGACCCCGTCGCACTCGCCGATGGGGGCCGAGGCCGAGTAGAGCTTGGCCCGCGCAGCCGGCAGCAACGTGTCGACCACCAGGCTGGACTTTCCGCTGCCGGAGACCCCGGTGAAGGCGGTCATGAGGCCGGTGGGAATCTCCACGTCGACGTTCTTCAGGTTGTGCGCCCGCGCCTTGGCGATGCGTACGCAGGCCTTGCCGCGGGCCTTGCGCTTCTTCGGGAGCGGCAGCTGTCGCTGACCGGAGAGCCACGGTCCGGTGATCGAGTCGGGGTTCGCCATGAGCTCGGCGGCGGTTCCCTGGGCCACCACCGTGCCGCCGTGCACGCCGGCGCCCGGGCCCATGTCGACGATGTAGTCGGCGATCATCATCGCCTCGCGATCGTGCTCCACGACGAACACCGTGTTGCCGAGATCGCGCAGACGCACCTGGGCCGCCAGGAGGCGGGCGTTGTCGCGGGCATGGAGGCCCACCGACGGCTCGTCGAGCACGTAGAGCACGCCCACCAGCGCGGCGCCGATCTGCGTCGCCAGCCGGATGCGCTGACCCTCGCCGGACGAGAGCGTCTGTGCGCTGCGGTCGAGCGACAGGTAGTCGAGCCCGACGTCGATGAGGAACCCCAAACGAGCCGCGACGGCCTTGAGCAAGGGCTCCGCTACCGCGCGCTCGCGCGCCGTGAAGTTCACCTGGATGACGCCGGTCTCCTTGGCGATGAAGTCCCGAAGACGTCGCAAGGGAAGGTGACCCAGCTCCGAGATGTCGGCGTCGCCCAGCTTGACCGCCAGCGCCTCGGGCCGCAGGCGCCGACCTTTGCACGCGTCGCAGGTGCGGGTGACGACGAAGCGACCCACGTCGTCGTCGGCGCTCACGTCGTCGTCGCTGTCGGACTCGAAGTCGTCGGAGCTCTCCTCGGAGGTGCCGTCCAGGCGCGCCGTGAGCCGGGGTACGATGCCCGTGTATGCTGCACTTTTCTTGCCGCGCTTGGGGAGCGCTTCGGGGCCGAACAGGATGGCCTTCCGGATCTCCTCCGGGAGCTTCTGCCAGGGGGTATCGGGGCTCGCGCCCAGCACCTTCACGGCGTCGCTCACTTCGGTGGCGAGGCGCACCGAGCCCCGATACCCCCTGGCAGAAGCTCCCGGAGG
>JABFRG010000443.1 GCA_013141295.1 Polyangiaceae bacterium | reverse complement strand
GCTGATGACCGCGTCGTCGGCGTAGACGCCCGCGAACTTCTTGGCGTCGTGGCCGTTCAGGCCGTCGCCGGCGCTCTTCATGGCGTCGCGTTGCATGTCGGCCATCGGCGGCTTGGGCGCAGGCGCAGGGGGCGTGGTGGCCACCGGCTCCGGGGTGGTGGCGGGCGCCGTCGCGGTGGGCGTGGGCGATACCGGGGGCGGAACTTGCTGCTCCTCACCACCGCAAGCCACGAGAACGAGCGTGCCGAAGATAAAACCCTTGCGCATCCGAGAACCTCCGAGGAATTTCCGAAGCGTCACTTCATCGGAAGCGGCGAGCAACGTCAAGCGGCGCCGTCCTCCTTCTGCTAGCGTGTGCGGTCATCCAAGCGCCCCTCCGCGCCAGCGCGACCGTGGCCCGTGGTATTCGAGAAGGGATACGACCATGAGCGACTTTGCATCCGGTTTCGTCGTGTGGGGCGCTACGCGAAAGGCGCTCCTTGGGGCCTTGAAGGAGTCGGGGTGCGCCGCGTTCCTGCTGCGCACGGGCCGGCCGGTGGTCGTGTTTCCGCGCGACGACGACGCAGCCACCAAGGTCTCGGCGCACTTGCCCGGCGCGACGCTCATGACGTTCTCTGCCGGCGATGACTGGGGCGAGGTGACGGTCGTCGGAGACGGCGCGCGCCTTGCGCGCCTCAAGACCGGTGGAAGGCTGGACACTGCGGCCCAGGTTCGGAGCGCAGTCGCGCTCGTTTCCGTTTTTTCGCGGCGCACCGACAGGCGCAGCGCGACGCCGGAGCGGGGCGACGCGGTGCCTGCGTCGGTGCTCGGCGTCGTCGGTGTGCGCTACGGCGAGATCGCGTATTGCCACTACGAGGCCCTTTGCCAGCAACGGGAGCACCCCGAGCCGGACGATGACGATCGCTATCTGGTGGTGGACGCCAGCGGGCGCAGAGAACGCTTCACGGCGGAGGGTGTGCCGGTCCCGATCCCGCGCACCGAACGCTCCGCGTCGCTCTCGCCGAACGCAACCGCGGAGGCGCTCCTCCTGGAAATGCGGAGCCTCGACCCTGCTCGCGCGACACCGCCGGCGCGTGCGGCGCTCGAGCAGCTGGCCGTCGCGGGCCCCCGCAACGAGCGTTCGGTCGCCCGGAGGCAGACGGTTCGCGAAGCGGCTGCGGCGCTTCTGGCGCAGTCCATCGCGGCCCTGCCCGAGGCCAAGCGCAGGGTCGAGGCGAAGCGGCTGGGGGATGCGCTGCTCGCTGCGGCGGACGCTACCGTGCGCGCGCTGCTGGCCCAGGCGCTGCGACGCGTGGGCAACCTGGTCGAGGAGCAGCTGCGGCGGGCGCTTCTGCAAGAGACGGACGCCGCCGCGGCCCGACGGCAGTACGAGGCGCTGCGCGCGCTCGCCCACGATCCCGCCGACCTCGAGCTCCTGGCGACCCTCGCCGACGCGGGGCCGGCAGAACGTAAGGGCGCATACGCGCTCCTCGAGCAAAGCGCGTCGCACGCCACCTTGAAAGCCCTCGAGGCGCGGGTGGGCGTGGAGAAGGACCGCCGTGCGAAGGCGATGCTCGTCGCCGTCGTCGCTACGCTGCGCGCGGATCACGAAGAGTGATGGTGCGGGCGCGCATCTCCTGTAGGGTGCCGCCAACCCTATGAGCCTCGGTGTCCACTTCGCCCTCTCCGCCGCCGACTGCAAGAAGCTCCGGGGGCTCGATGATCCGGCAGCACGCCAAGAGCTCATCTCCGAGGACCTGGAAGAGAAGTACCTGGCCTCCGACCGCTGGTCCTTCCAGCTCGACAAGGCGTGGGACGCGCTGCATCGGTCGCTGACCGATGGGCAGCTCCTCTATGCCACGGGCCCCTTCCCGCTCGCCTACGCGGTGCTGGGTGGCGAGCCCCTCGATGTGGGAGAGGACTACACGGCGCGCCTCCTCACGCCGGAGCAGGTGGCCGAGGTGGCGACCGCCCTCGCGACGGTGACCGAGCCCTGGCTCCGGAAGCGCTACTTCGCGCTCGACGCGAAGCAGTACGGATCGCCCGTCACCCAGGAAGACTTCGCGTACGTCTGGTCGAGCTTTCAGGGGTTGCCGGCGTTCTTCGCGCGCGCGGCCGAGGCGAAGCGCGCGGTGCTCTTCAGCGTCGACTGCTAGCTCGGCAAACGATACGCTGCTGCGCCGAGGGGCGAGAGCATGACGCTGCAGCTGACGTGGACCGAGCTACTCATCCAGGACGTGCCGCCGGAGGCAATGATGGCCGAGCTCACGACCTGGGGATTTCTGCTCCAGGGGTCGGTGGCGCCGATCTTCCTCAATCGCTTCGGATCGTGGTTCTTGCGCCGGCGTGACGACTCGGTGGATCTGCTCGACGTGCTCGGCGGCTCCGTCACGCGCATCGCCGAGACCTACGCGAGCTTCGTGCAGGCGGTGAACACGCAGGAATGGCAGGAGCACTATCTGGCGTCGCGTACGGTGTTCGACCTGCACCTGGCAGGCATCGTGGCCACCGGATCCCACTGCTATGCGGTGAAGCCGCACCCGGCGCTGGGCGGGCCCGATCCGTTGAAGGGCCACGCGGTGCCTCCGGACCGCGCCATGGTGATGCCGTTCTGGATGTGGCAGTCGTTCTGCCGACAGTCCCTGGGCGGCCCGGCGTAGCAGCATGGACCTCGCGGCGCTGAAAGAGCGACTGGAAGGTCTCGAGGACGCGGAGATGGCGGAGCTCGTCACCTTCCCGACTCCATTCGGCGCAGTCACCGTGTGGATCACGGCGCGCCTGCGGAAAGCGTGCCGCAAGGGCAAGGTCTGGAAGTCGCCGGGCATGCTGACAGCGCTGAAGAACGCCGCATACGGGCTCGACCCGGCACGGCAGCGAAGTCGCGGCGGCGCCGATGGCATCTTCTTGCTGGACCGAGCGTTCCGACCGGAGAACGAGATGATGCGCAAGATGTTCGATC
>JABFRG010000560.1 GCA_013141295.1 Polyangiaceae bacterium | reverse complement strand
TCTTGAATGGCGGTGTACATCTCGGTGGCGCCGCCGGCCTCGAGCTTCTTGACCCAGGCGATGACGTCGCGCTTGGCCGCGGGGTCGGCGGCGAGCGGGCCTTCCTTGTAGCGCCGAGGCACGTTCGAGAACTCGATGACCTCGAAGCGATCCTGGGGGCCCAGGGTGTCGATGAGCGCGCACACGGCGCGCTTGGCCTGGCCGAGCGGCGAGCCGCTCATGGATCCGCTGGTGTCGAGGAGCACGATGAGGTCGCGTGCCACCGGCCGGGCGCGCTCGGTCGGTGCCGGCGGGACCACGGTCACGAGCGCGTACCCGTAGGCCGCGTGGGGCTCGCTGGCCGACGGACGCGCCACCGCGCAGGAGGCGCCGACGCTGCGCGCCGCCACCGGCCAGCGAAGCACGATGTCGCGATCGAGACGGGCGCCGGCCGCCGCGCCGAGCTTCACCGAGGTGCCGGAGACCGCCACCGTGTGCGAGGGCGACGAGATGCGACCGCCCTCGGAGACCACGTCCTTCACGTCGATCTCGATGGCGATGCGGAAGGGCAGCTCGGCGTTCGCCACCTGGATACCCACGTCGCGGGCGTCCTGCGCGCTATCGCGTGCGCTCAGGTAGCGGGGCCCGATGACCGTGGGAAAGCGCAGCTCCCAGCCGCCGTCCGGGGTCCAGTCGAGGCGCTGCTCCACCACGATGCGCACCGTGAGGTCGGTCTCCGGCGGAACGTTGCCGATCTCCTGCGTGAAGATGTTGCCGCGGCTCTCTTCCAGCAGCGCCGCGGTGTGCCCCTTGGCGACGGCGGAGGTGAATCGATCGCGGGCCTTCTGCTTGGTGTCGATCTCGCCATGGATGCGGCGATCGCCCACCTCGAAGGAGTAGGCGCTCACTGCGCCCTCGGCCGGCAGCGGCATGCGATACGTGATCGCGAGCGTCTCCTTGTAGGGGTTCTTGAAGTGCTGCTCCAGGACGAGCCGTGCGATGCCGCCGCAGGCTTCGCCCTTGAGGGTGGCCCCCTGGAACGCGAAGGTTCGTCCATCGGCGGCCACGAGCTCCGCGCCGGAAGAAGAGATCGAGGGATCGGAGAAGAGAGACGAGATCACGTTCGAGAGCGACATCATGGCATCCTTTCGGGGCTACGAGCCGCGTCACCTTCGACGGGTCCGTGCACCTTCGAAAGGCCCAACGCAACGAGCCGGGCTTCCGGTGACAAGGAATCGAACGGGCTCTGCCGTTTCTTTTCAAGCCACCGTAATTGCTGATATTTACAGAGCACGATTGCGTGTGGCGGGGGCCCGTATAGGCTGCCGGACGATGCCAGAGAGAGCTCCCGCCGTTCGCGCCAGCGCCGTGCGGGACACGCTGGCCTTCCTCGACAAGTTCGAGCCGGGCGCCCGGGAGCGGGTGCTGGCACGGGTCCCCGCGGCCTCCCGCGACCTCATCGAGAACACGGCGCGCTCCTACTGGGTGCCCATCGAGCACGACCACTACACGGTCGACGCGATGGTCGCGATGTGGGGCGTGGAGCGTTCGATCCAGTGCTGGCGCGGGGCCATGGCGAATCTCGTCGAGCGCCCCCTACTGAAGAGCTTCGTCTCGGGGATGGTGGGGCTCTTCGGCTCCGATCCGCGCCGGGTGCTGGGCCTTCTCCCAAGGGGCTGGCCGCTTGTCTATCGCGACATGACGTTGCCGCGGGTCGCCGAGAGCCGCCCTGGGCGTCTGGTCATCGCCTTCGAGGACGCGCCGGAGCTGCTACGCGTGCACTCCAACTACTTCCATTCGTTTCACGGAGCATGCCTGGGCATCGCCGACATCGCTCGCCTCGACGGGCAGGTCGACTTCGCGGTGACGCGCCAGAGGACGGCGGCGACCGCCACGTTCTCGTGGGCCGAACCTCAGTAGTGCCGGGGGTTGTACGACGGGAACTCCGAGACCTTGGAAGGCCGGAGTGTGGCCTGGCGCTCGACGATACCCAGCGGCCCCGAGGGCGGGAGCGCCACGAACTGTCGCACGCAGTTGGTGAGGCCGGAGCGCGTCACCGGCTTGGCCAGGTAACCGTCGCATCCGACCGCCAAGGCTCGCTCACGATCGCCGGAGAGCGCAGCTGCGGTGAGCGCCACGATGGGCTTTCGGTACCCGGCAGCCCGGGCCGTCGCGGTGGCCTCGTAGCCATCCATGTTGGGGATGCGCATGTCCATGAAGACGATGTCGAAATCGCGCGCCAGCATCGAACGCACGGCGGCGCAGCCCTCGTCGGCGGTGGAGACCTCCATGCCGAGCTCCACCAGGTAGGCGGCCATCAAGCGGCGCAGGTCGGGCGTATCTTCCACCAGGAGGACCCGCGGCACCGGGCCCATGGACGGGGTGGGCGTCCGCGCAGGCTCGCTGGGCGGGTTGCTGAACAGCGTCTTGGGGTCGATCTCCAGACAGGTGTCGACCGAGACCCGGAACACGGTGCCCTCGCCGGGAATGCTCTTCACGCGAATCTCGCCGCCGAGCATGTCGACGAAGCGGCTGCAGATGGCGAGCCCGAGGCCGGTCCCGCCGAAGCGCGCCGATACCGAGGCGTCGCCCTGTTCGAAGGGGCGAAAGAGCGAGGCGATGAAGGCTTCGCTCATCCCGATGCCGGTGTCCGAGACGGCGATGTCGAGGCGCTTCTGGTTGGTGTCGAAGGCGAGGTGCATCTCCACGTGACCGCGCTCGGTGAACTTGATGGCGTTGGCCAGGAGATTCAGCATGATCTGCCGCAGCTTGTCGGGGTCGGTGAACACCTGCGGCGGCGCGTCGTCGGCGTAGAGGCGAAGCCCGATGCCTTTGCTGTCGGCCTGCCCGCGCATGAGCGAGAGGACGTCTTCGGCCACCTGGCGGGGGGCGAAATGGGTGCGGTTCACCGAGAACTTTCCCGCCTCGATCTTGGAGAGGTCGAGCACGTCGTTCACGATAC
>JABFRG010000513.1 GCA_013141295.1 Polyangiaceae bacterium | reverse complement strand
GACCAAGGTCGCGGCGCAGGCCGCCATGGTCGACCGGGTTGCGGGCGCTTCGGTCATGGGCCTGCCCAGCGTACACCATGCCGGCGGAGCCGGAAGCTCGGTCAGAACCGCAGCGTCGCGCCGAGGTTCACCATGTTCACCGAGTTGGTGATGGTGCCGAGGTTGATGGGCCAGTTGGCGCGGTACTTTTGCGAGCCGCCCGGGCAGTTGGGGCCGGAGGCGCTCACCGGAGGATTGCACGGGGTGCCGGCGAGCCCCTGGATGCCTTGGGCGTTGGGGTCGCGGTTCTCGGAGTCCATGAAGAAGACGTGGCCGTAGCCGGCCATGAGGTCGAGCGCCATGTTTGCGCCGAGACGCTGGCGGAAGGTGAGCCCCAGACCGAAGCCCACGCGGGCGGTGCCGGCCATGTCGAGAGACTGGTAGCGGTTATCCTGGGCCTTGCTCTCGAAGAAGCCACCCGCGCGAACCGCGAGCCTGTCGGCGAGGAGGTTGTAGTCGCCGCCCAGGCGAACGCCGAGCACGTCGCGGTACTGCTTCGGCACGTCGGCGTTGGGCGGAACCGCGCCGGTAGGCACGCCGGAGACGGGGATGGTGCCGTCGCCGTTGGCGTCGGAGGGAAAGCGAATCTCGACCGCGTCGAGCGCGCTGTTGTGGGCCCACGTGAGGTCGAGCTCGGCGTCGAACTGGTCGTCGGCGATGGGATCGCGGGGACGGGGCACCACGACGACGTGCTCCTTCGTGTCGCCCGAAACGCTGGGCTCCGGTTCCGGAGCCACCGCGCGGGGCTTGTGGAAGCGGAACCCCAGCTTGGCCTCCATGGGAATCGGGAGCTTCAACGTCGCGTTGCCGCCGTCGCCGCAGACCGCGGTGTCGCGGCCGGTGCCGCAATCGGAGAACACGGAATCGCCGTAGCGAACGTTGCTGGCGTCGCCGCGCGCGTTCTTGGGATCGTAGTAGTTGGTGGCGAGACCCACGTCGCCGCGGGCGCGAATGGAGTCGCTCACCCGGTAGGTGCCAGCCACGTCGAGCCAGGGCACCGGGCTATAGAGGGCCCCGAGGGTCGCGCCGGGAACGAAGAGGTCCTTCACCTGAAGGTTGCCGCGCACCTCGTTCTTGGGGTCGAGGCCGTCCTGGTTGAGCGAGAGGCTGGAGGTGGCGAGGCGCAGCGAGGCGATGCCCCAGGTGAGCCCGACGCCGATGCGCAGCCCGCGAATCACTTCGTAGCCGACGGAGATCGTCGGGAAGAGGACGAGGCCGCGCTGACGGATGAGCAAGAAGCGGTTCGGAGGCGCGGTGGGACCGTTGGGACCGTCCACGAACTCGGGAAACGTGTTGTTGCCGGCGGCGCTGGGGCCGAGGATCACGAAGCCGACGCCCAGCCGGTCGGTGATGCGGAAGGTGGCACCGAGCTG
This sequence comes from Polyangiaceae bacterium, assembly GCA_013141295.1. Taxonomy (GTDB): domain Bacteria; phylum Myxococcota_A; class Polyangia; order Polyangiales; family Polyangiaceae; genus JABFRG01. The sequence continues at coordinate 1,530 of JABFRG010000513.1, read as the reverse complement.
CGGCGCCAGGTTCGGCTCCGCGTCGTTGCACACCTTGGGGAAGGTGCCGTCGCCTTGCACCAGCGGATCGTCGGAGGTGTCGGTCGCCGCCTTGACCCGGGAGAAGCACGTGCTCTGGAAGGTGAGGTGGCTCTGCAGGGTGAGCGCCGTCCTTTGACCGGCGAGCCCTGCAGGGTTGTAGAATGCAGCCAATGGATCGGAGGCGCGGGCGACCCAGGCGCCGCCGCGGGCCATCTGTTCCGAGCCGTTGTCGGGGAACTCGCTGACGCTGGTGGCGCGCGCGGGCGCGGCGCTCAGCAGTGCGGCGAGGAGCGCACCGATGCCGGCCGACGCTCCCGCATGGAATCGCGGCCGCACTGGCGTCAGTCCCGAACCGGCGTGGCCTTCAGCGACGCGCGGCCATCCTTGACGTAGACGGTGAACTTCACGCGCGTGCAGTTGTGCCGTTGCATGAGCGCGTCGCGGTTCTTCGAGAGCGTTCCGCGGAACTTCTCGTAGGTGAGGCCGTCCACCGGCTCGCCGCACTGGCGCTTGGTCTTGACGAACTCTTCGAAGACGCCCTTCCACTCCGGAGGATCACCGGACGAGGACGCGGGCTTCACGTCGCGCGTGATGGGCACGCCGGCGGCGGGGGTGGCCATCCCCAGCCCGCCAGGGGGGCCAGCAGGAGGAGGCGTGCTGCCGGCGGCGGCGTCGAGAAGACCAGGCGGCGCAGCGCCCACGCGGGTCTGTTCTTCCTCTGGCTCCGAAGCCAGGCTCTCGAGGGACGGGGCAGGCGCGAGATCGGCGAACTGGGGCGCGCTCTTCGGAACCGGTGGCTTGATGTTGCCCATCTGCGGAGACGATCCGATGGGTGGCGGCGCCTTCGGCGGCGGAGGCGCCATGCGCGGTGCGCTGGCGGCCGGCGAGGGCATCATCTGGGCACCGCTCGGAGCGGGCTGGGGAAAGCCGGGCGCGCCGTTGCCAGAGGCGCCCAAGGGGCCGACGGTGGAAGGCTCGGGCAGCGGGAACGAGAACGCGCTCATCTGCGGCTGGGCCGGGACCGGCCCCAGGATGGACTCCAGGTCGGCCGGCTTGCGCACCGCTCCCCCACCCTTCTCGACGATGCGCTCGATGCCGAAGTTGACGTCCTGGGCGATGGTACGGAACCCGGAGCTGAGGCGCGGAAGCTGGAGCGCGTCGATCTCGCCCCGCCGCAGGCGTTCGCCCTGGCGCTTGAGCTCGCCCATCGGACGGGAGTGCTCGAGGAACGAGAAGAGGATGCCCAGCACGATGCCAAACAGCAGAATGCCGCCGATGGCGATGTAGCTGACGTTCTTCTTGTCGCTGTCGTCGGCGTTGGAGAGGAAGCCCGTGAAGCTGCTCATGAGCACCTTCTGGCGCACGACCGCGTAGCCAGCTCCGGCCTCGCCGGCGTCGCCGGGGAGGCGGCTGAAGATCGCCGAGGCGTCCTTCTTGGGGCCCAGCGGGCGCACGTCGGTGCGACCCGAGGCCTTGAAGGCGTCGTCGGTGGCCAGCTTGGAGAGCTCG
>JABFRG010000800.1 GCA_013141295.1 Polyangiaceae bacterium | reverse complement strand
GGCCTGCGGCGTGGGGTGGGCCATCAGCGCTTCCGGCTTCGAGGAGTCCATGCTGATGGACAGCTGGCGTGCCTCCTCGACCGCGCCGTCGTCGGGGATGGTGAAGGCGCGGGAACGCTGGGGTGGCAGCGCCACCGCGCGGCCGGGCGCTGGGGTTTTCTTACGCGGGGGATTTCCGCTATCCGACGACACACATCACCTCACGTCCGCGCCACGACCCCCTTGAACATTCGCTGGGTGCGCGAAAGGCCTTCGACGTGCTCCTTCACGGCGTCGAGATCCTTGCGCGCGATGGCCTGCTTGGCTCGGTCGACGATGTTCCTCGCTTTGTCGATGGCGTCGCGGCCGAAGTCGCTGGTGGCCACGATCTGCTCCACTTGCGGGAACAGCCGCTCGATCTCCGCGATGAGCTTCTCGGCCTCTTGCCGGTGCGTCTCGAACTCTTCGCTGGCGCGCCGGTCGAGCAGCTCACCCTGGGCGTTCTGGATCATCGAGCTGATCTCGTCGCGGGTGAGGCCGCTGGTGGCGGTGACCTGGATCGACTGCTCGAGGCTGGTCTCCAGATCCTTGGCGCGAACGCTGACGATACCGTCGGCGTTGATCTCGAAGGTGACCTCGACCTCGACGGTACCCTTGGGCGCGCGACGAAGGCCGGTGAGGATGAACTCGCCGAGCAGCTCGTTCTCTTCCGCCTTCTCGGAGTCGCCCTGCATGACCAGGATCTTCACCGCCGTCTGGTTGTCGCGGCTGGTGGTGAACACCTTGGTGCGGTGGGTGGGCACCGTGGTGTTGGCGGGGATGAGCTCTTCGAAGAAGTTTCCGAAGGTCATGATGCCGAGCGCGTGCGGCGTGACGTCGAGGAGGATCATCTCCTGCTTGTCGTCCACGAGCGCGGCACCCTGGATGCTGGCGCCGAGGGCCACCACTTCGTCCGGGTGCACGCCCTTGCCGGGCTCGCGGTCGAAGAACTGGGCGACGGCTTCCTGGATCTTGGGCATGCGGGTCATGCCGCCCACCAGGATGACCTCTTCCACGTCCTTCTTCTCGAGCTTGGCGTCCTCGAGGGTCTGCTTGCAGATCTCGACGGTGCGCTCCACCAGATCCGCGCTCAGCTCTTCGAGGGTCTTGCGGTCGAGCGTGCGCTGGAGGTGGAGGGCCTCGTTGCGGCCGCTGGAGATGATGAAGGGGAGGTTGATCTCCGTCTCGCGGACCGCGGAGAGCTCGCACTTGGCCTTCTCCGCGGCGTCCTTCAGGCGCTGGAGGGCCATGCGGTCTTGCCGGAGGTCGACGTTGTGCTCGGTCTTGAAGCCCTGTACCAGCCAGTCGATGACCCGGGCGTCGATGTCCTCGCCGCCGAGGAACGTGTCGCCGGCGGTGGCGATGACCTTGAAGACGCCGTTCTGGGCGATCTCGAGGATGGAGATATCGAAGGTGCCGCCGCCGAAGTCGTAGACCGCGACGGTCTTCTCGAGGTTGCGACCGAAGCCGTAGGCGAGGGCCGCGGCGGTGGGCTCGTTGATGATGCGGATGACGTCGAGGCCGGCGATCTCGCCTGCGTCCTTGGTGGCCTGGCGCTGGTTGTCGTTGAAGTACGCGGGGACGGTCACCACCGCCTTCTTCACCGGCTCGCCCAGGTAATCCTCGGCGATGACCTTCATCTCCTGGAGGATCATCGCGCTGATCTCCGGGACGCTGTATTCCTTCTCGCGGAGCACGATGCGCACGTCGGCGTGGGGGCCCTCGACGATGCGGTAGCTCGAGGTCGCCACCGAGTTCTTCACCTGCGGCGAGTTCCACTTGCGGCCGATGAGCCGCTTGGCGGCGTACACCGTGTTCTCGGCGTTGGTGATGGCCTGACGCTTGGCGATGTGCCCGACGATGCGCTTGCCCGCTTCCGTGACCGCCACCATCGAGGGCGTGGTCTTGTAGCCGCCCCGATTGGGGATGACGACCGGTGATCCGTTCTCGACGATGGCAACGCACGAGTTCGTCGTTCCCAAATCGATGCCAATCACTTTCTCCATCGTCTGCGTTCTCCGATCGCTATCCCGAAAAGGCCAACCGGTTCTACCGGGTGGGACGTGGACCTACGCGCCGGCCATGCCGACGCGCGGAGTCCTCGTGTGTCGCCCCCAAGCATGCCGAAAAAAAGGAAAAAGTGCGCTCTTTTTGCGAACTTTTTTTGGAGCGACCGGGCGTTTCCACGACACGTACATCGGTGCTTCCGAGCGTGAGCGGCGGAAAAGCGCCCTCTCCGGCGGCGCGAGCGTGCGTCAGCTGAGCTTCTTCAGCAAAGCCGTGGCGGTGGGATCGCCGGGCGCCACCGCCAGTGCCTGCTCCACCGAGCGCCGGGCGGCGGGCACCAGGTTCGCTTCCTGGTAGATGCGGGCGAGCGTCAGATGGTGCGATACCTCGCGCGGGGCGCTGGCCACCGCGCGCTTGGCCAGCTCGGCGGCTTCGTGGAGATCGCCGCGAATGCGCAAGATCGCCAGCGCGGCGCGGGCGAAGGCTTCGCCGCTCTTGGGGTCGATGGTGGCGACCCGGCGCCAGGAGCGCACGGCGTCTTCCCATCGATTCGCGGTCTCCTCGTATTCCGCCTGCTTGCGGTACTGCGCCACCAGCATGAGGTTCGTCTCTCGCTGGCTGCGCTCGAGCGTGGCGCGCAGGTCTTGGTCGTCGGGCGCGAGCGAGGCTGCGATGCGATAGGCGTTGAGGGCGCCCACGAGATCGCCGGTCTGCATGGCCCGCTCCGCCAGGGCGCGCTGCTCGTCGACCTTGGCCTTGCGGGCGAGCACCACGCGCTCCTCGTACCGGCGCCGCAGCATCTCCACGGCTTCGTCGGAGCGAATGGCCGGTGGTGCCTGGGGCGGAGGCGCCTGGCTGGGGGCCGGCGAGTTGCTGCTCCGACGTCCACCCAGCAGCCTCGCGGCCAGCGCGGCGCGGCGTCCCGCTTCGTC
>JABFRG010000403.1 GCA_013141295.1 Polyangiaceae bacterium | reverse complement strand
CGGGCGTTCCGGAGACGAACGCGCTGCCTTCGCCCAGCTGGCCGATGGCGTTGAAGCCCCAGCAGGACGCGACGCCACCCTCGCCCACCGCACACGTGCTGTCGCCGTGGGCGGCGATGGCGGTGACTCCGGAGAGACCCGGGACGGCGGTGGGGCGGGGCGCATCGGCGCGGACGCCGTTGCCGAGCTGTCCGTAGTTGCCTCGGCCCCAGCAGAGCACGTTGCCTTCGTCGGTGAGCGCACAGCTGTGGTTCTCACCCAGTGCGAGCGCCTTCGTGGTCTTGCCGCCGAGGTCCACCGCCTGCGGCGTGGGCCCACCGGGAGCCGTTCCGCCCAGCTGGCCGAAGTCGCCGCTGCCCCAGCAGCGCACCGAGCCGTCGGCGAGGATGGCGCAGCTATGTCCGCCGCCAGCGGCCACGTCCTTGGCGGCGCCGAGCGGAACCTGAAACGGGGTGGGCACCGAGGCACCGTTGGTTCCGCACTCGCCGCCGTAGTTGCTTCCCCAGCAGCGCACGGTGGTGCCGACCATCACGCAGGAGTGAGCGCCGTTCACCGCGAGCTTGGTGACGCCCGAGAGGAACGCCGGCCCACCACCGTCGGCGGTGCCGACCTGCACCTTGGCCGCGACGTTGATGTTCCCGCCCGGCTGCCCGAGCCGCGTTTCGTTGTTGTTGCCGGCGCACGTGACCTCGCCGCTCGCCAGGAGCGCGCAGGTGAAGTAGGCGCCCGCGCCGACGTCGCTCGCCGGTGGAGCCTGAAACACCACCGGGGTGTCCGAGCTCTCGAAGCGGCCCTGACCGAGGTTGCCGTAGTAGCCGCCGCCCCAGCACCCGACCACGCCACCGGTGGCGACGGCGCAGCTGTGCTGCGAGCCGGCGCTCACCCGCAAGACGCCGGTGGCGCCGCCTGTCACCAAGACCGGGGTGCCGGTGGCGGCGATGGGCTCGCCGCCGAGCTGGCCGTCGTAGTTGGCGCCCCAGCAGCTGGCGGCCCCACCGGCAATGGCGCACCCGTGGTAGCTGCCGAGGGCGAGCTGGGTGATGCCCGAGAGCTTGACCATCTTCACCGGGCTCGTGGCGTATACCCGCGTGCCGCGGCCGAGTCGTCCGTCGACGTCGGCGCCCCAGCAGGAGATCTTGCCGCCGGGTTGGAGCGCGCACACGTGGCTGTCGCCGGCTGCGAGCCTCGTCGCGGCGATGCCGCCGGTCACCGGCACTGGGCTCGATACCGACCCTGGCGGCGACGAGTCGCCGACCCCGAGCTGGCGGGTGAAGTTCTTGCCCCAGCACGAAACGCCGCTCTTGCGTGCGGCGCAGGCGAAGCGGCTCCCGGTGGTGACGGCGATCGCGTCGTTCACCGCCACCACGGAAACCGGCTCCGGTGCGTCGCCGCCTCCGCCATTGCCCAGCCCGCCCGAATCGCCGAGGCCCCAGCAGCGCACCTCGCCGGTCTGGAGCACCGCGCAGGTGTGCTGCGACGTCGGCCCGCTTCCGATGGACGCCACGCCGGAGAGCTTCACGACCTTGCCCGGCGCCAGCGCGTTGGTGCCGGTGGTGCCGTTGCCCACCTGACCACGATTGTTGAGCCCCCAGCAGTACACCTCGCCGCTCTTCACGAGGGCGCACGCCCCGTCGCTCTGCGACGCGAGCTGCGTGGCGTCCGCGAGGCCGGTGGCGGGCGCCGGCTGCGAGCGCTGGGTGATCGAATTGTCGCCCAGCTGGCCGCTGGCGTTGTCGCCCCAGCACCACACCGAGCCGTCTTTCCGGCGCGCGCAGGTGGCGTTGTAGCTTGCCGACACCTCCTCGACGTCGGTGAGCTGCACCACCGCCACGGGGATGGAGGAGCTCTTGTTCGAGCCGTCGCCCAGCTGCCGGCTCTCGTTGCTACCCCAGCACACGACGCTCCCGCCCTTGCGCACGGCGCAGGCGTGGCGACCGCCGGCGGCGATCTGCGTCGCGTCGCCCAGACCTTGCACCAGGACCGGCGTGCTCGAGAGGAGCTGCGTGCCGTTTCCCAGTTGCCCGACGTCGTTCCAGCCCCAGCAGGTCACGGTACCGTCCACGCGCAGGGCGCACGAGAACTCGTCACCGGACGTGATCTGCGACGCTTCGACGCGCGGCGGCCCTTCCACGTCGCCGCCGGCGTCGAGCGCTGCGCCGTCCCCACCGCCGTCGCGGGCGCCTCCGAAGATGCCATCGAGGTCGACGCCGAAGCTACACGCGACGGTCACCGAGAGCCCCATCGCCAGAAGCGGAAGCCAGGCGCGAAAACGCATGATTCCAAGATAGCAGCTTCCGCGCCCGCCGGCGCGTCACGCAAGGTGGGCGAGGGCAGTCGCCATCGACGGCGACGGTCGCAGATGCGGGCAATCGCCCTCTATGTGATCCTCGGTGTGTTTGCGCCCACGTTGAGCGGCGCCGCGCGGGTGCGTTGCACTTTGAAAGGCGAGCGGCCTCGCGGTACGATCGACGATTGATGCAAACCGCGCAGAGTCGAAGCGGTCCAAGCGCGCAGTCGCCGCTCGTGGTGGGGCGCTATGCGATCTTCGATGCCATCGCCTCGGGCGGGATGGCCACGGTGCATCTGGGGCGGCTCATCGGTCCGGTGGGGTTCTCGCGCACGGTGGCCATCAAGCGCTTGCATCCGCAGTACGCGCACGATCCCGAGTTCACGACCATGTTCCTGGACGAGGCGCGGCTCGCGGCGCGGGTGCAGCATCCGAACGTGATCCCCACCATCGACGTCCTGCAGAGCGACGCCGAGCTGCTCCTGGTCATGGAGTACGTGCGCGGTGAGTGCGCGCGGCCAAGCTCCTGGGCGAGAAGATCCCGCCGCGCATCGCCGCCGCGATTCTCTCGGGGGCGCTTCAGGGGCTCCACGCAGCCCACGAGGCGGTGAACGAGAAGGGGCAGCCGCTGGGGCTCGTGCATCGCGACATGTCGCCGCAGAACATCCTGGTGGGCGTCGACGGCACCGCGCGCGTTCTCGACTTCGGCGTGGCCAAGGCCGAGGGCCGCATGCAGACCACGCGCGAAGGCCAGGTCAAGGGCAAGCTCCTCTACATGCCACCGGAGCAGCTCTCCGCGCAGTCGGTGACGCGCACCGCGGACATCTACGCGATGGGCGTGGTGCTCTTCGAGGCGCTCACCGGCACGCGCATGTTCGCCGGCGAGAACGAGTCGGCCTCGGTGACGCGCATCATGCGCAACGACATTCGCCTCCCCTCCGAGATTGCCGACGAGCTTCGGCCGTTCGACGCGGTGGTGCGGCGTGCGGTGGCCGGCGATCCGCAGCATCGGTTCGCGAGCGCCCGGGAGATGTCCGCGGAGCTCGAAAAATGCATCGCGGCGTGCTCGCCGGCCGAGGTGGGCGCGTGGGTCGAGCGCCTGGCCGGGACGGTGCTCGACGATCGCGCGCGTCGCGTGGCCGAGATCGAGAGCACCACCACGCTGGCGCGCCAGCCCTCGATGCCGCCGGCCTCGGAGGCGTCTCGGGTGCAGCCGGCGGCCCACGGTCGCTCGAACCAGGTCGTGTACGCGGGCGTCGGGCTCCTGGTGCTCATGCTCGTGGGCGCCGCGCTGACCATCGCGTACCTGCTCGGGAAGAACCACAACATCGGTCCCTCGGTGCCGGTCGCGTCGGTGGTGCCGTCGGCAGCGCCGTCGCCCACTGCGCCGGTTGCCTCCTCGGTGGGCGCCGCGGGCGATCCCGTCTCGGTGCCGTCCATGAGCCGGCAGCCGCTCGCGACCGCTGCACCCATCCCCACCACCGCCATCACGACCACGCCTACCCGTCTGGTCCGCCCCACGCCTCGCTGCGATCCCCCGTACACGCTGGACAAGAATGGCCACAAACATTTCATCCCGGAGTGTGTGAAGTGAGCCAACGCCTGCTCTGGTCGCTGGCGGCGCTCGTCTTCGTTTGCTTCGCAGCGCGCAGCGCGACAGCCGCGCCGGATCGCAAGGCGTGCATCGCTGCCGCCGACGATGGTCAGAAGCTCCGCGACGAAGTCAAGCTGGCGAGCGCGCGCGAGAGGTTCATCACCTGCGCCGACAAGGCCTGCCCCGGCGCGGTGTCGAAACAGTGCGCCACCTGGGTCGAAGAGGTCGATCGCGAGATGCCGACGCTGTCGTTCCGGGCCAAGGACGAGACCGGCCGCGAGATCCTCGACGCCTAGGTGCTGGTGGACGACAAGCCCTTCGAGGGCGCCATCCAGTCGAAGGCCGCGCCCATCGACCCGGGCTCGCACAAGGTTCGCGTGACACGCAAGGACGGCAAATCGCTGGAGGACACCATCCTGGTGCGGGCGAGCGAGAAGGACCGCATCGTCGAGCTGGCCTTTCCGGCGGCCCGCGTGGAGGTGCCTCCACCGGTGGTACCGGTGGCCCCGCCTCCCAAGCCGCAGGTGCAGAGCGCGGGCTTTCACGTGCCCTGGTACGCGTGGATCGGCGTGGGCGTGGGCGCGGTGGGCGGCGTCGGCACCGTCGCCTTCGCGCTCTCCGCCAAGAGCGACGAGGACGGCTACCGCAGGACCTGCGCTCCGGCCTGCAACGAGGGCGACAAGAGCGGCGTGCAGACCAAGGTCGTGCTCGCCAACGTCTCCATGGGCGTGGGCATCGCCGGCCTCGGCTTCGCGGTGGGCTCGACCATCTTCGCGAACCTCGGAGGAGCCAAGGAGAAGGCACCGGCGTCGCTTCGCGCGGCCCCGTCGGTGGCCATCACGCCCGGCGGCGGCGTCCTCCTCGTGCGGGGCGGCTTCTAGCCCGGATTATTCATGGACCGGCTGGCGAATGGCGCGAGGCGCGGGAAAGACGGGCGCACGCCGGATCGCAGACCCGAGGCGGACTGTTGCTCCGTCGCAGGGTCGAGAACCGCCGTACGCCCGCGATTTCCCGATGGATCGCGACATGCAGGCCCGGAACCATGAATAATCCGGGCTAGGCGGGCGCGTGGCGCGAGAACGAAAGTAGGCTATGTTCCGCGCTCGTGAGCGCGGAACCTTTTTCTCTCGTCGAGAGCGATGCCCTTCATGCTCGAGCGCGGGCGTTCGTGCAGGCCTTCGAAGAGGGAGCGCCGATGCCCGAGCCTTTCCTCACGCTGGCCACCGACCTCGTTCGCTTCCAGGCCCGGACCAATCCGCGGTACCCGGCGCTGGTCGCAGCGCGCGGTGAGGACCCTGCGTCGATGACCGGGAGCAGCGCGCCCGCGGTTCCCACCGACGTCTTCAAGATGGTGCGGTATGCATCCTTTCCGGAGGCGCTGGAGACGAAGGTCTTTCGCACCAGCGGCACCACCGTGGGCGATCGCGGCGCCCATGCGTTTCGCGATCTGGGGACGTACGATCGCGGCGCCCTGGCCTTCGGCCGCGCCAGTCTCATCGGCGATCTGCCGGCGTCTTCGCCCGCGGTCGACGTCTTGGTCCTCGGCCCATCGCCCGAAGAGCTGCCTGACTCGTCGCTCACCCACATGAATGCCCTCTTCGTGGAGCACTTCGGCAGCCGCGGACCCGCGTTCTTGCTCGAAGACGGCGTGTTCGATCTCCCGCGTTTCGACGAGCGCATCGCCCGCGCCATCGTCGGCGGCTACCCCATCTTGCTCCTGGGCACGTCGTTCGCGTTCGTGCATCTGCTCGACGAGCTCGGCGACCACGGATTCAGGCTGCCGCAAGGGAGCCGCGTCATGCAGACCGGCGGCTTCAAGGGCCGCTCGCGAGTGGTGGACGGCGCCGTGCTCCGCAAGAGCCTGGCCCAGACCTTCGGGCTCCCGGAGCGCGCCATCGTCTCCGAGTACGGCATGACCGAGCTCTCGAGCCAGTTCTACGAGCGCACCGCGGTCGACGCCGCCGCCCGCCCGGGCGTGCTCCACGAACCGCCCTGGGCCCGGGTGGTACCCGTGCATCCGGAGACCCTCGTGCCGGTCGCCGACGGCGAGGTGGGCATCGCCCGCATCGAGGATCTGCTGAACGTCGATAGCGCCTTCGCCATTCTCACCCAGGACCGCGTCCGCCGGTCGCCTGGCGGCTTCGAGCTCCTCGGGCGCGCCGAAGGTGCTCCGCCCCGCGGCTGCTCGCTCTCCATCGATGAGCTGCTCGGCCGCTGAGTCGCGAAGTGCCGCCCACGCGCGGGTGCTCTGCCTGGTGGCGGCGGCGCGCGCGCTGGTGGAAGGCCGCAGCCATCTCGTCGGCCCCATCGCCGAGGAGACGGGGCTCCCGCATGCGGGCGTGGAGCTCGCCCTCACCGAGCACCTGGAGACGGACCCCGATCCTCGCGACGTGGCACGTCTCGTGGACCGCGCGGCCCCGGCGGATGCGGTGACCGTGGTGCTCTCCGCCAATGCCTTCGTGGGCGCGCTGCGAGCCGTGGCGCTGGCCCTGGCGTCGACGCCGCGGGTGTTCGTGAAGGCGTCGCGACGCGAGCACCGGTTCGTCCGTGCGCTCCTCGACCGGGCGCCCGAGCTCGGCGTGGGCTTCGGTCTCTCGCTCGACGTCTCGGGCGTGCGGGAGGGCGAGATTCACGTGTACGGGCGCGACGAGACCATCGCCGCCGTGCGCGCTGCCAGCAAGGTCCCGGTGCGGGGGCACGGAGCAGGCTTCGGCGTGGTCGAGGTGGCGGGAGACGATCTCGACGGCGCTGCCCGCGCCATCGTCCGCGACGTGGTCCCGTTCGATCAGCGCGGCTGCCTGAGCCCCCGCGTGGTGCTGGTGCATGGTGGCCCGGAGCGCGTCCACGCGCTGGCTCGCGCGCTGCATCGGGAGCTCGCCGTGCGCGAAATGGAGATCCCGCGCGGCGCACTGAGCGACGAGGAGCGGGCCGCGGCGGTGCGCTATCGCGACACCATGACGGTGGTGGGCGAGGCGTGGGAGGGCGCGGGGCACCTGGTGGGTACGTCCACCGGCTTCGTGCTTCCGCCGGTGGGTAGGTGCGTGCATGTTGCACCGTTCGATGCCGCGTCGAAGGGCGCCGTCGAGGCCTCGGCGAGGTTCGTCACCGCGCTCGGTACCGACGCCGCCGAACCCGGCCTATTGCTCCCGCACGCCCGCACCTCGGTGCTGGGAGGGATGCAGCGGCCGCCGCTGGACGGACCTGTGGACCAACGACCCGATTAAAGTACCGTGATGCCGCCGGTTGATGGGCACCTTGCGGTAGACTGCGCGCAATGCGAAACCTCCTCCGTCCCGCGGCCATCGCGCCCTTCGTCCCCAGTCTCGCCGCATGCGCGTGCATTCTCGCTGCCTGCGCGAGCAACCCTGCGCCGGAGGCGAACCCGCCGGGCCCCGTCTCCACCACCGCCGCCGCGAACCCGCCCGCAGCCACCGTCGCCGGCGCTGCCACGCAGGCGCCCAGCCCGGAGGAGGCGAAGAAGGCCGCCGAGGAAGCGAAGAAGGCCGAGGCCCAGAAGAAGCTGGCACAGGACTTCACCGACTTCGATGCCGCCTCCGCCAAGGAGAAGGCGCGCGTCGCGCCCATGGGCAAGGACATCGCGGCCCTCACCAACAAGGACTATCCCAACGTCGACGCGGCCATCGATGCGGTGCTCAAGAGCGCACACCGGAACCCCGGCAACGCCGATCGCGACGGCCAGCGCCACCCCAAGGACACGCTCAAGTTCCTCGGCTTCAAGCAGAACCAGACGGTTCTCGAGCTCGACGCCGGCGCCGGCTGGTACACGGAGCTCCTCGCGCCGCTGCTCTTCAAGAAGGGCAAGCTCACGGTCACCTCGGGCGACCCCAACGGCCCGCGCACCGAGTACCGCACGCTGGTGGGCATGCGCACCAAGGCGGTCCTCGACAAGGCGCCGGAGATCGGCGGCAAGGCCACGCTGCTGCCGCTCGGCAAGGCCCCGTGGGACCTCGGCGAGAACACCTACGATCTCGTCCTCGGCTTTCGCGACTTCCACAACTGGGAGCGCAGCGGTGAGCTCGACGCGCGCCTCGCGGCGGTATTCAAGGCGCTCAAGCCGGGCGGCGTGTTCGGCATCGAGGAGCACCGAGCCGGCGCCGGCGGCGACGCCAAGACCTGGGCCGAAAAGGGCTACGTTCCCGAGGAAGTGGTCGTCGAGCGCTGCAAGGCAGCGGGCTTCGAGCTCGCCGGCAAGAGCGACGTGAACGCCAACCCCAAGGACACCAAGGACTACGCCGAGGGTGTGTGGACCTTGCCGCCCACGCTGACTCTCGGCGAAAAGGACAAGGACAAGTACAAGGCCATCGGCGAGAGCGACCGCATGACCCTCAAGTTCACCAAGCCCAAGGCCAAGAAGAAATAGCCCGCATGCCGATCTACACGAACCTCGACGGGACTACGCCCGATAAGGGGCCGCTGGACATCCTGAAGTGGCAGTGGGACCGCCTGCGTTCCGGCGGGCGCCGCGAAGACCCCTTCGTGACGCCCTCCGTTCCCAACGATGGCAAGGCGCTCGCCGCGCAGAGCGCGCACCTGACGTGGATCGGTCACGCAACGTTCGCGATGCGGATGGGGAGCAAGATGGTGGTCACCGACCCCATCTGGTCCCCCCGCATTCAGGCGGCCATCAAGCGCCGAGCGGAGCCGGGGGTGCGCCTCGAAGACATGCCACCCATCGATGTGGTCACCGTCTCGCATTCGCACTTCGACCACCTCGACATGCCGTCGCTCCGCCGCATCGGTCGCAAGCCTACGTACATCGTGCCGCGCGACGTGGGCGAGCTCCTCTCCGAAGAGGGCCTCACCAACGTGGTGGAGCTCGGCTGGTGGGAGAGCCACACCATCGGCGATCTCACCGTCACGCTGGTGCCGGCGCAGCACTGGTCGATGCGTATGCCCTGGGACAGGAACCGCCGGCTGTGGGGCGGATTCGTGTATTCTTCACCCGAAGGCGTGGCCTACCACGCCGGCGATACCGCATATGCGCCGGAGGTGTTCCGGGAGATCGGCGCGCGCTTCCCTTCCATCGACTGGGCCATGATGCCCATCGGCGCCTACGAGCCTGCGTGGTTCATGAAGCCGCAGCACATGGGGCCAGAGGAGGCGGTGCAGGCCTTCGACGACCTCGGCGCCAAGAACTTCGTGGCCATGCACTGGGGCACCTTCAAGCTCACCGACGAGCCGGTGGGTGAGCCGCCGGCGCTCCTCCGCTCGCTCTTCCAGGCCCGGGCCATGCCCGAGCACCGGATATGGATCCCCGACATCGGCGAGACGCGTTTGCTGAAATGACGAGACGCCGATCGGCCTTCCGATCGGCGTCTTCCTTCACCCGCAGGAACTGCGATCAGCTGTCGTCGGTGGTGACGCCGACGACCTTGTTCTTGTCGGGGATGATCTGGACCCGGCGGTCCGGACCCTGGCCGTTGCTCTCGGTGCGAACGCCCGGCATGTCCTTGATGGCCATGTGGACGACGCGTCGATCGCGCGCGTTCATGGGGTCGAAGGTGATGACCTTGCCCTCCTGCGCCACGCGCTGACCGAGCTTCTCGGCCATCTCCGCCAGCTGGTCCTCGTGCCGGGCGCGGTAGCCCTCGGCGTCCACCGAGATGTGGCGGCGCGGCTCGTCCTTCTTCTGGGCGACGCGGCTGGTGAGGTACTGCACGGCCTCGAGGACCAGGCCTCGCTTGCCGATGATGCGACCCGCGTCGGGGCCTTCGATCTCGATGCGGATCTCGTCCTCGTCGCCGTCGCCGTCGTCCGGGGCGAAGGTCGCCTCGGCGTCGAGCTGCATGTGGGTGAGTAGCGTGCGGACGAAGCCGAGGGCCCGTTGGGCTTGACGGTCGTCTTCCGGATTCAGGTTCTCAGTCGTCTCAGACACGGGCTTTCCCTTTTTCCAAAGCCGAAGTCGATGAGACTTCGGTCACGCCGATTTCTCCCTTTTGGGACTTTTCCATCGCCTTCTTCGCGAAGTGCTCGATGAGCTTCGCCTGGGCGATGCCGAGGATGCTGTTGGTGGTCATGTACACGCCGAGCGCGGCGGGCAGGAACAGCATCATCACGGTGAAGATGGCCGGCATCATGTACATCATCATCTTCTGCTGCGCCGGGTCTTGGCCGGGCTGCTGGGGCATGATGCGCGCCTGGAGCAGGCCGAGGCCGCCCAGCACGATCGGCAGGATGAAGTACTTGTCGGGCGCCGAGAGGTCCTGGAACCACGCGAATTTCGTGTGGTACATCTCCACCGCGGTCTGCAGCGTGGTGTACATGGCCCACCACACCGGCATCTGCGCCAGCTGCGGGAGGCAACCAGCGAGCATGTTGCCGCCGTTCTTCTTCTGGAGCTCCAGGGTGGCGAGGCCACGGGCCTCCGGATCGTCCTTGAACTTGGCGTGAATCGCCTCGATCTGCGGGCGCAGCTTGCGCATCGCGATGGAGCTCTTGATGCCCGGGATGGCCAGCGGGAAGAGCACCAGGCGCACGCAGATCGTCATCAGGATGATGGCGAAGCCCCAGTTGCCGAGCTTGCCGTGGAAGAAGAGCAGGATCGAGACCAGCACCTTCGCCACCGGCGAGAAGAAACCCAGGTTGATGAGCTCGCCCAGCTTGGGGCGCCCACCGGCGGCGGCCGCCAGCGCGTCGCGCTCCTTGGGGCCGAAGAACGCGCTCTGCGTGTACGTTACAGCCTCTTGCGGCTTGAGCTCGCGGGTGGGGTAGTTGAGGACCGCGTGGTACACCGCGCCCGCGTTCTCGTCGTCGTGGGGGATGTTCGCGCCCGCCCACTTGTCGGCCAACAGATCGGCGACGATGCGGCAGTTGGGCTTGTCACCGGCGGCCGGGATGATCGCCTGACCGAAGTAGTAGTTGGAGATGGCCGCGAAGCGGTCGACGCTGGGCTTTTCGACCCAGCCTTCCTTGAAGTCGTCCTTGCCCTTGCGCACCACCTCGTCGGTCCCGGCGCAGGCAAGATCGGTCATGAACGGCGAAACGCGGCCGAGCTTGCCCTTGATCTCCTTGTTGTACCGGAAGGCGTGGATGGAGGTGCTGAGGGCGTGCTTCTTCGGCGCGTCGGTCAGGTTCTTCACCTGCGTCGTCATCTCCAGCTCGAAGGCGCGGGAGGCGGCGCGGATGGTCTTGGTGATCTCCACCTTCGCGTCGGTGTAGGTGAACGTACAGGCGGAGGGGCTCTCCTGCGGCTGCAGCTTCCAGTTGAAGCGGTCGTAGTCCACCTGGTCGTCGGCGCCATTGGCGCGGAAGCCGGTGCGGAGCGAGCGCCACTGCTCGTGGTCCGGCGTGGTCGACATGTCGATCTGGCCGTTGTCGTCGGCGTACTGGCCGTCGGTCAGCCGGAGGTGCACGATCGCCGCGCCCCGACTCGAGAGTTGCGCCTTGAAGCGCTCGCCTTTGAGCTCGCACAGCTCGCCCTCTTTGGGCTCGTTGGGCTTGCCGTCGACCTTGGGATCGATCTTGTCCGGCACGAAGTCCGGCGCGTTCTTGAAGACCTCCGCCGAGAGCGTCTGCGGCTTCTTGTTGCCACCCGTGATGAGCGGCATGCCGAACTTCCAGAAGAGGAGGAGCGCGGCTGCGATGAGGGCCCAGCGAACGACAGTGTTACGATCCATGATTTGGCGACGCCAGCTCTCGGGGCGGGGTTTGCGGCAGTTCTTCGACGGGATTGTTCTTCCAGCGAAGGACGAAGCGGGATGGGGGCGGGTCGAAGCCGCCCGGATGGAATGGGTGGCACTTACACAGGCGTACGGCCGAAAGCAAGCTGCCGAGGAAGACCCCGTGTCGCTCGATGCACGCGCTCGCGTACCGGGAGCACGAGGGTTCGAAACGGCACACGTTTCCCAGCATCGGTGAGAGGATGCTGCGGTACAGCCGCAATAGGTCGAGGGATGCCTGCTTCAGCAATGGAGTCGGCGGCATCATGCGGCCGGGGGCCCGCCGGCGCCACTGTTTGGGCGGTAAAATGCGCATGCCGTGACCGTCGACGGTGCACGTTTGCGCAGGCAATTCGCCGGAGGCGGCAGGGCGCTCACGGGGCGGTGGGCAGGGGAATCGTGGCCAGCGTCTTGGCGAACCGCGGCTGGGCCTGCGTCCACTCGGCGATCACGTCCACGTCGCGCAGTCCGACGACGCTATCGCGTGCGATGACCACGACGTCTGCGCCCGCGGGAAACAGCCTGGTGCGGCGGAAGGCCTCTCGGCACAGCCGCTTGATGCGATTGCGCACCACGGCGTTGCCTACCTTCCGCGTCACCACGAGCCCCAGGCGCGCGGGAAGGGCATCCGCGCGCCGGGAAAGCAACACCACGAAGTTTCGAAGAACGACCCGCGCGCCCGTCCGCTGGGCGTGCACGAACTCGCCGTGGCGCCGGATACGGCGCTCGCGGCCGAAGATCACTTCTTGTAGATGCTGACCGTGAGGCGAGCGCGGCCCTTGCGGCGGCGGTTCGCGAGCACCTTGGCGCCACCGGAGGTGGACATGCGGGCGCGGAAGCCGTGGGTGCGGAGGCGGCGAACGTTGCTGGGCTGGTAAGTGCGCTTCATGATTTCAATCCGTAGTGGGTCGCAGGTGCTGCGGGGTCGCGTAAACAAGCATAGTCCCCCGGGAGCGTCAAGGGTGCGGTGCGGTGACGCGCGTCGCTGCCTGGCGTTCGCTGTCTCGGTGCCTGTCGCTTTCCTGTGCCAGGGCCCACGCGAATCGGTGTAAACCAGAAGGCGCATGAAGGCGACCAAGCTGGGTTCGGGGAGCGTTTTTCCGTCTACTTTCCGCCGACTGGGCGCGGGGGCGGCGGGTCTTTTGGTGCTCCTCCTGGGGCGCGACGCGTTCGCCCAGGCGAGCACGTTCAAGCTCGACCGTCTGGAGATGCCCGGCTCTCCCGACGACACCATGACCCAGTTCCGCCCAGTCACCTCGCCGCGCCCGGAGATCTTCGGGCAGATCGGCCTCGGCTACTCCCGGCGCCCGCTCCGCACCAAGACCATCATCGGCGATAGCGACCGCACCACCATTCCCCGCAGCGGCGGCGGTGCCGTGGACGACCAGCTGGCGGTGTACGCCAACGCCGGTTTCAGCTTCCTCGACCGCTTCATCGTGGCGCTCGCCTTCCCGTTCACGCCGGTCCAGACCGGGCAGGTGCCGGACTACGAGCCGACAAACACGGTGTTCGCCTCCGGGAGGACCACGCCCTACGACGCCAAGGGCCCGTCGGCCGGCGACTTGCGCCTGGACCTGCGCGCCATCATCGCGCGTTCGGAGAACCGGCGTTTCGCGCTCGGCGGGCAGATCAACATCTTCTTTCCCACCGGCTCCGGCAACTTCGGCGGCGACGGCGGCGCGGGCGGCCTGTTCCTGCTCACCGGCGAGGCCAACGCGGGCATCTTTACCTTCGTGGCAAACACCGGCTTCCACGTCCGCCACCTGAACTCCATCAACGATCCCCTGAACAACTACGGTCTCGGGATCGGCAACGAGTGGCGCTACTCGCTCGGCGGCTTCGCCAACATCAAGGGCGGCAAGTACCGCATCGGCGCCACGGTGTTCGGGCAGACCGGCTTCGAGGACAACGACACGGTCATCGGCAACACCTTCTTCTCCAAGCGCAACTCGCCGCTCGAGTGGAACGTGGAAGGCCGCATGCGCCTCGGCACCGCCGACCGCATGTGGCTCGGCGTGTCCGGTGGCTCGTTCATCCTCCAGGGCTACGGCGCCCCCGACCTGCGCATGCTCGCGGTCTTCGGCATCCAGATCCCGCTGAACCCGTCCGAGGGCATCCAGAAGGACCCGAAGCTCGAGCTCCGCGACAAGTGGAAGAAAGAGCACCAGAACATCGACACCGATCACGACGGCATCATCGACGACTTCGATGCCTGCCCGAACGATCCCGAAGATCACGAGCCGCCGGATCCGGAAGACGGCTGCCCCAAGCCGAAGGAGCCGCCGCCGCCGCCCAAGGTGGTCGACACCGACAACGACGGCATCGTCGACACCGAGGACTTCTGCCCCAAGGAGCCGGGCAAGCGCTCCACCGAGCCCAACAAGAACGGCTGCCCCGACAGCATCGCCCGCGAAGGCAGCGTCATCCGCACCTTCAAGCAAGTGCAGTTCGCCTTCGGCTCCGCGCAGATTCTCCCGGAGAGCTTCCCGATGCTCCAGGAGATCGTCGACCTTCTCAAGGCGAACCCCGGCATCAAGCGGATGGCCGTCGAAGGCCACACCGACAACAAGGGCAGCGCCGCCCTCAACAAGAACCTCTCGCAGAAGCGCTCCGACTCGGTCATGGCGTGGCTCATCCAGCACGGCATCGAAGGCGGTCGCCTCGAAGCCCACGGCTACGGCATGGAAAAGCCGGTCGCCGACAACAAGACCGACGAAGGCCGCCAGAAGAACCGTCGCGTGGAGTTCAAGATCCTCAAGGAGGAGTAGAGCCCTTCGGCGTTCCGCACGCAAAGAAGGCTGCCGAGGGTCTCGGCAGCCTTCTTCGTTTCCGGGGGTGGCCTCCTACTTCGACGCGGTAGCGGTGCTGCCGGCGGCGGTCCCCACGTCGACGATGCGTGCACGATACATGAGCTTGCCACCGGCGCTGGTGATCTCACCGGAGACGTCGCCGAAGGCGAAGCGGTCGCAGCGGGTGACGCTCATGGTGGCGTCCTTGCCGCCCACCGAGACCTTGTAGCGGGTCATGGTCGCGTCGGCCGTCTTGCCAGCCCACTCCACCACCACCGGGCGGCTGTCGATCTCGCCGTCGTTGCGGTCGACGGTGGGAACCGTGCGCTGCATCATGGCGTCGTAGGCGGCCACCGTGGAGGGGCGCTCCACGCCGCCTTCGACCTTGACCGCGGAGATCACGTCGTCGCCGTGCATGCGCACGCGATAGGTCTCGGTCTTGGCGCCGTCCTTCAGGCT